>CAZDIQ010000057.1:0-4417 GCA_964505525.1 uncultured Acidimicrobiaceae bacterium
TACCGAATTCCGAATCCCGACAATGACCGAGTCGCTCGCTGGCGCTCGCTTCCGAAACCCGAACCCCGACACACCGAATCCCGATGACCACGGAAGCGCTCGCTTTGCTCGCTTGGGACGCTTGAACTGAAAACTGAGAACTGAAAACTGAAAGCTGGATCGCTGAATCTCAGCCGACTTGGCGCCGACGGACTGCAATCTGGCGTTCGCGGCGAATCTTGCGGCGCTCACGCTCAGACATGGCACCCCATATACCGAACTTCTCCGACGAAACGATGGCAAACTCGAGGCATTCGGCTTGGACCGAGCATTCCCGACATATGCCCTTTGCGGTACGAGTCGATGCACCGCGCTCAGGGAAGAACAGATCGGGATCGGCGCCGCGGCAGTTCGCAAAGTCCTGCCACGACATATCCAATCCCTCGGTCTTCAGCGCGTCAATAAGGTCTGCGAACACATCGTCTCCAAGTCATGTAATTACAATATTGTGATTCAACCAACCCCGCGCGCGCATGTCAAACCGTTTGAGACACAAGATTCAAGATTCAAGAAGCAAGTCCAAGGTCGGCAGTCCACAGCCCGCAGCCCAACATGGCTATCAGAAGGGCATCTATCCAGGTGCTGGCGGAGAGCGGAAAGCACCCGTGATCCATGATCGCTCAACATCCCTTCTCCCGCTGCTCGCAGGCTCGCATGCCCCCCTGGCTCGCAAGCTCGCCCGTCCCCCCTGAAGGGAGGACGCGACTGTTGCTCATGGCTGTCAGAAGGGCATCTATCCAGGTGCTGGCGGAGAGCGGAAAGCGAAATGCGGTAAGCAAGACTGAAATCCGAAATCCGAAATCCGTGAGCCGTGAGCCGAAATCCGACATCCGAAAGCCGTAAGCCGTATGCCGAAAGCCGAAATCGCTTTCTCGTCCCGCTCCCGCGATAATGTGGGATTGCACCGTCCAGACGACCGGGAAACAAACGTGACCACAACAAAGAGGCCTGCCGTTCACGAAAGAAGCGGGTGGCGTCAGTGGCTCGGAGGTTTCTTCTCGAGTTCGGTCGGGCTCAAGTGGATCATGGCCCTGACGGGTATCGGGCTCCTCGGGTACATCGCAGCCCACATGTTCGGCAACCTCAAGGTCTTCACCGGTACCGACCCGTCCGGCGATTACTACATCGACTTGTACTCAGAGGCTCTCTGGCATCTCGGTGGTCACCTCGTCCCTGCAGGATTCATCCTGCTGATTCTGCGTCTCGGTCTCGCTGCCGTGTTCGTCCTCCACATCTATGCAGCTGCGGTCCTCACGAAACGGAACCGGGACGCGAAGGGCAGCCAGCGTTATCAGGCGAAACGGGATTGGGCGGCATCGAATTACGCCTCGAGGACGATGCGATTCGGTGGCGTGATCATCCTTCTGTTCCTGCTGTACCACCTGGCGGACCTCACGTTCGGATGGGCAAACCCCGATTTCGCCCACGGCAACGTCTACGACAACATGATCGCAAGCCTTTCGCGGTGGCCCGTCGCGCTGCTGTATGTGGTTGCCAACGTCGCTCTCGTGCTCCACATCTATCACGGAGCGTGGAGCCTCTTCCAAAGCCTCGGTGTCGCCAACCCGAAGTACAACAGTTTCCGCCGGGCGTTCGCCGCCGTCTTCGCGGCAGCGATCCTCGTCGGCAACACGGCGATTGTCGTGGCGATCTATGCGGGTTGGGTGTGATGGAGGGTGACGATGGACGCTGACATTTCCGGGGCCATACTCAGTTCGGGTGCGCCCGAGGGTCCGATCGAGGAACGCTGGACCAAGCACCGCTTCGATACGAAGCTCGTGAACCCAGCCAACAAGCGGAAGTACGAGATCATCGTCATCGGGACGGGCCTCGCCGGTGCATCCGCCGCTGCCACATTCGGCGAGCTCGGGTACAAGGTGAAGGCGTTCAGCTTCCACGACTCCCCAAGACGCGCGCACTCGATTGCCGCACAGGGCGGAATCAACGCCGCAAAGAACTACACCAACGACGGCGACTCCGTCTTCCGACTCTTCTACGACACGATCAAGGGCGGTGACTATCGCTCGAGGGAATCCAACGTGTACCGCTTGGCCGAGGTGTCGAACGAGATCATCGACCAGACAACCGCACAAGGTGTCCCATTTGCGAGGGAATACGGAGGATTGCTCGCCAATCGTTCGTTCGGCGGATCCCAGGTGTCGCGCACCTTCTACGCGCGCGGACAGACGGGTCAACAGCTCCTTCTCGGGGCATATCAGGCGCTCGCTCGCCAGATCCAGGCTGGCACCGTCGAGTACCACAACCGCTCCGAGATGCTCGAGGTCGTCGTCAAGGACGGCCGCGCGGTTGGGGTCGTCATCCGGAACCTCGTCACCGGCGAAATCACCTCGCACAGCGCCCATGCGGTCGTCCTGGCCACCGGTGGATACGCAAACGTGTTCTATCTGTCCACGAACGCCATGGCAGCGAACGCAACGGCTGCGTGGCGGGCACACCGCAAGGGTGCGTACTTCGCCAACCCGTGTTACACACAGATCCATCCGACGTGCATCCCGGCTTCGGACGAGTTCCAGTCGAAGCTGACGCTGATGTCCGAGTCGTTGCGCAACGACGGTCGGATCTGGGTTCCGCTCGACCCGGATGACACCCGCGCCCCGAACGACATCCCGGTCGATGAGCGCGACTACTACCTGGAACGGCAGTATCCGGCCTTCGGCAACCTTGTCCCGCGCGACGTGGCGTCGAGGGCGGCGATGCGGATGATCGACGCAAACCGGGGTGTCGGACCTCTCAAGAACGGTGTGTATCTCGACTTCAGTTCGGCGATTGAGCGGCTTGGTCGGAATGCGATCGAGGAGAGGTACGGCAACCTGTTCGAGATGTACGAACGGATCACCGACGAGGATCCGTACGAGGTCCCCATGCGGATCTACCCCGCGCCCCACTACACGATGGGTGGTTTGTGGGTCGACTACAACCTGATGACCTCGATACCCGGGCTCTACGCACTCGGTGAGGCCAACTTCTCTGACCACGGGGCGAACCGTCTCGGTGCCTCCGCCCTCATGCAGGGGCTTGCCGACGGATACTTCGTCCTGCCGTACACCATTGGTCAATATCTGTCGGACTACCTCAACACCGATCCTGTTTCGACAGACGACGAGGTGTTCGCCGAAGCCAAGCAGGCTGTCGAGGACCGCACCCGACGATTCCTCGACATCGGTGGTACCCGATCGGTCGACGATTTCCACCGCGAACTCGGGAAGGTCATGATCGAGTATTGCGGGCTCGCCAGATCACGTGAGGGACTTGAGAAAGCGATCTCGGAGATCCGAACCATTCGCAACGAATTCTGGAACGACCTGCGGGTTCTCGGTGACTCGGAGAGTCTCAACCAGTCGCTCGAACGCGCCGGGCGTGTGGCCGATTTCCTCGAACTGGCCGAACTCATGTGCCGCGACGCCCTTGACCGCGAGGAATCGTGCGGTGGCCACTTCAGGGTCGAGCATCAGACCGACGATGGCGAGGCCAAGCGCGACGATGACAACTACTCGTTCGTCTCGGCATGGGAGTGGATCGACGAGGACACACCACAGCGCAGGAACACGGAACCGCTCGAATTCGAATATGTCGCGTTGTCGCAGAGGAGCTACAAGTAATGGATCTGACACTGAGAGTGTGGCGCCAGGCCGGTCCCGATGCGCCGGGCGAGTTCCAGTACTACGAGGCGAACGACGTGAGTCCCGAGGCGTCCTTCCTCGAAATGCTCGATCAGGTCAACGAATCCCTCAACGCCGAGGGACGCGACCCGATTGCCTTCGACCACGACTGCCGCGAGGGCATCTGTGGCGCATGCGGCGTGATGATCAACGGCAACCCGCACGGACCCCAATCGGGCACGGCAACGTGCCAGCTGCACATGCGCAAGTTCAAGCACGGCGATTCGATCACGATCGAACCCTGGCGCGCTTCGTCGATGCCGGTGATCAAGGATCTGATCGTCGACCGCTCCCCTCTCGATCGGATCGTCGAATCCGGTGGATACATCTCGATCAACACGGGAGCAGCGCCGGATGCAAACATCATTGCGGTGCCCAAGGAGGCTTCCGATTCAGCCATGGACGCGGCCGCATGCATCGGATGCGGGGCGTGTGTCGCCGCCTGCCCGAACAGCGCAGCCAACCTGTTCACCGCCGCCAAGATGCAGCACCTCAATCTCCTCCCCCAGGGTCAACCCGAGAGGTACAGCCGTGCCGTTGCGATGGTCGAAACCATGGAGGAGTACTTCGGGTCGTGCACCAACCACGGTGAATGCGAAGCGGCCTGCCCCAAGAACATCTCGATCGACTTCATTGCGCAAATGAACAGGGACTACGTCAAGGCCCAGTTCAAGAATTTCGCAAAAGCGGGGCAGTGA
>CAZDIQ010000057.1:4517-7849 GCA_964505525.1 uncultured Acidimicrobiaceae bacterium
AGGACAGAGGCGTCGCGTTCTCCCCGTCGTTCGGCATTCGCTATTCGGCATTCGGTACTCGGAGCGGATACCTGAAAGCTGAGAGTTGAAAGCTGAAGACTGAAGACTCCCCTAGTACTCAACATCCAGGCTTGAGAGCACTCTGGCGTATTCGTTGATGACGCCTTGGTGCATCATGATCTTGGCCATGTTGCCGCCGACCTTGATCTTGCCCGTCATGAAGGCCATCTGGACATTCAGTTCGCCCTTGGATATGGCTTTCGAGGTTTCGTAGTCACTCGCAACCGTGACGTCTGGATCTTCGTCAGGACCTTGAGACGTCGATACGGACCCGTCGGCAACGTTGAGTGAATAGGAGATGTCGCCGTCGTCGGTTCCACTCACATCGAACTGCACGGAGAGATCCACACCCTTGATGGCGTTGAGGAAGGCCTCGTCGTTGTTGAGAGCGTCGTTGGCGGCGGCAAAATGCTCGTCGCTGAGAAACTTGGCCATCTGGCAGTCCTTTCGTGGTGGCTTCGGGGCAGGATAGCGGGTGGGCCACCGGACGCCAGAGAGTGTCAAACTCAAGACTCAAGATTGCTCTCCGCTTTCCGAATAGCGAATACCGAACACCGAATCCCGGTAATGACCGAGTCGCTCGCTAGCGCTCGCTTCCGAAATCCGAACCCCGACACGCCGAATCCTGATAATCACGGAAGCGCTCGCTTGAGTTGCTGACTGAGAACTGAAGGCTGAAAGCTGAAGACTGAAAGCTGAAGAACAAGAAGAGCCGCCCGGAGGCGGCTCTTCCTTGTTGGTTGTGGTTGGTTTGTTCAGCCGGGCTTGACAGCATCCTTGAATGCCTTACCAGCCTTGAATGCAGGAACCCTGGTCGCTTTGACCTGGATTGCGGCACCCGTCTGGGGGTTGCGAGCCGTGCGAGCAGCGCGGTCGCGAGCCTCGAACGTACCAAAGCCGGTGATCTGAACCTTGCCGGACGTGACGACCCCGCTGACGATGACGTCCAGCGTTTCGTTCACCAATTTCTCTGCCAAAGCCTTCGACTCGCCGGTATTGCGAGCGACTGCTTCAACGAGTTCACCCTTATTCATCAGGAAACCTCCTCTGTCCACGACGGTCGTGGAACGAATAACACGAGTGTAACTCTACCCAGCACCCGATACTTCAGCAACAATAGGACTTTCTTGGAGGTGCCGCTTGACTGTGGAGTGATTAGAGTGGTTCCGAACCGGAGGAAGCTTGAAGAAGAACTGGACAAAGATTGCGGCCGCCGTCGGTCCTGCCATCATCATCGCCACGGTGTTCTGGGAGATGGCTCGGATGAATCCAAGCTATCGGTTCCTCGTCAATCCTTGGGCCATGAGGGGGACCGAGCTCACGCAGGGCACCGTGTTCGCCGTCCTGGGCATCCTGCTTCTCATCGTTGCTGTCGTCACTGCGTGGGAAAAGTCGCTCACACCCGCCGTATCGGCAGGCGTGGTTGCGTTCGTTGTCATAGCAGCCACCGTGGTCGCATTCGTGTTCGCCAACGAGGACTTCACCTTCAAGTTCAGCCCGGTATCGACGGCAGTCGTCTCGCTGTTGCTCGCCTCAGGCGTAGCGGTGGCTCTTCGGAGCCTGTTCGGCAGGGACGGTGGGCTGTTCAAGCGTGCCCTTCCGATTTTTGTCGTGGCATGGATTCTCATATTCGGTCTGATGGCCATCACGCTGATCGACGTGACAATCGACGTCCCGACCTGGCAGTCGATATTCGTTGTGTTCCTCGCCATCGGTGCACTTGCGGTGGCGATTCGCCCGCTCGACATGGGTGCGAACCGGATGCTGATTGTCAGCACCGTTGCCGTCTGGGTCACGATCACCGCATCGGCCGGTGCGATGCGACAAGCGCTGATCGATGCCCAACTCGCCCACGTATCCGCCGACGGCACGACCAACATCTCGGCACCGTTCAAGGACACGCAGGCTGCGGCTGGTTGGTGGCTCGCAGGTTTCGGTGCGACGATCGCATTCGTGGGAGCTGTCGGGCTGTGGGCCCGTCGCCGGGACCTGGTTGCAACCATTGCACGGGCGAAGCGCCAGCGGGCCGCCGCCGAGGTCAGCGCCAAGGAAATCGCCGATGCCCAAGCCGCCTACGACCGAGAACTGGTGGAAGCCGGTCAGACGTTCGCGGGCCTGGAGTCAAAACCACCGGCCGACGAGGGGTAGAGAGCTTTTAGCTCTCGGCTCGTAGCCCCCAATCGCCCCCTCCGTTCGCGACTCGGTCACTATTCGGTACTCGGTACCCGGTATTCGGATATCTGAAGGCTGAAGGCTGAAAGCTGAAAGCTCCCGTTCAATACTCAATCGCCTCAAGGTCAGCTACCTTCTCCGCAACAGCCACGGCTGCTTCCTTCAGACCTGCGAGTTCGTCTGGCGTGAGGGTGACTTCGCGAACGGCTTTGACGCCACCGGCTCCGAGTTCAGCGATGACCCCGAGATAGACGTCGGAGATGCCGTACTGACCCTCCATCCATGCGCAAACAGGCATCTCCGTGCCTGCGTCCTCGATGATCGCCCTGACCATCGATGCGGCAGCTGCAGAAGGTGCGTAGTACGCCGATCCTGTCTTGAGGTAGGCAACAATCTCGGCGCCACCGTCGCGGGTCCGCTCGACAATCTCGTCGACCTTCTCGGGACTCAGAACCTCGGCTATCGGGGTGTCGCCGACCGTACACATCGAGGGCACAGGAACCATCGTCTCACCGTGTGAGCCGAGCGTGACTGCAGTCACATCGAGAATGTCGGCACCCGCCGCCTCGGCGATGAAATGCGCAAACCTGGCGCTGTCGAGCATCCCAGCCTGACCGAGAACACGGCTCTTCGGGAAGCCGGAAACCTCCGCGGTCAAGGTCGTCATCTGGTCGAGGGGATTCGTCACAACCACGATCACGCAGTCGGGCGAGTACCGGACGATCTCCTCGGTCACCGCCTTGACGATCTTGGCGTTGACACCGAGCAGATCCATACGGCTCATGCCCGGCTTGCGTGGGAGTCCGGCGGTGATCACGACGACATCGGAACCGGCAGTGTCGGCATAGTCGTTGGTGCCGATGACCTTGGTGCGATATCCGAGCACAGGGCGCGACTGGTTCATGTCGAGGGCGAGCCCCTGTGGCAGACCTTCGACGATGTCGGTCATCACGACCTCGTCGACGATGTCCCACTCCGCAATGCGCTGTACGGTGGTCGACCCGTACTTCCCAGCCCCAACAACAGTGACTTTGCTCATGTGTGTGTCTCCTCAGGTTGTCCCACAATTGTACGGTGGACGCTCGCTGAGGACGCTCGCT
>CAZDIQ010000057.1:7949-11584 GCA_964505525.1 uncultured Acidimicrobiaceae bacterium
TCGCTTGAGGACGCTCGCCTTGCTCGCTTGAGGACGCTCGCCTTGCTCGCTTGAGGACGCTCGCCTTGCTCGCTTGAGTGCGCTCGCGTGCGCTCCTTGAGTTGCCGAAAGCTGACGGCTGAAAGCTGCGAAGCCGAAGGCTTCGCCTACATTCTCTCAATCACTGCTGAGGCGAATTCGGAAGTCTTGACCTCGGTGGCATCGTCCATGAGGCGGGCGAAGTCGTAGGTGACGATCTTGTCGCCGATCGCACCCTCCATCCCCTTGACGATGAGATCGGCGGCTTCGGACCAGCCCATGTAGCGGAACATCATCTCCCCGGACAGGATCACCGACCCGGGGTTGACCTTGTCAAGACCCGTGTACTTCGGAGCAGTTCCGTGCGTTGCCTCGAAGATCGCCACACCGGTGTCGTAGTTGATGTTGCCACCCGGTGCGATGCCGATCCCTCCGACCTGTGCGGCCAACGCATCTGACATGTAGTCACCATTGAGGTTCATGGTCGCAACGACGCCGTACTCGGAAGGTCGCGTCAGGATCTGTTGCAAGAATGCGTCGGCGATGACATCTTTGACGAGGATCTTGTCACCGGGCTTGCCATCGCAGTCGTCCCAACCCACGGCGACATCGGCGAATTGCTCCCTCACCACCTCGTAGCCCCACTCGCGGAACGCCCCCTCGGTGAACTTCATGATGTTGCCCTTGTGGACGAGCGTTACCGAGTCACGACCCTGATCCACCGCGTATTGGATGGCTGCTACAACGAGCCGCTTCGACCCGGTCTCCGAGATCGGCTTGATCCCGAGTCCCGAATCCGCCCGGATGTCCCACCCATAGGTCTCGTCGAGGAACGCCAGCAACTTCGCTGCACCCTCGGACCCGGCTTCGAGTTCCTTGCCCGCGTAGACGTCCTCGGTGTTCTCCCTGAAGATGACCATGTCGACATCTTCGGGGCGCAGCACGGGGGACGGCACACCTTTGTACCACCGCACCGGGCGGAGACAGACGTAGAGATCGAGGATCTGGCGCAGGGCGACGTTGAGCGAGCGGATGCCGCCACCTACCGGTGTGGTCAGCGGACCCTTGATGCCGACGAGGTGCGTCTTGAACGCCTCGACAGTGGCGTCGGGCAACCATTCACCCGTCTGGTTGAACGCCTTCTCACCGGCAAGCACCTCCACCCATTCGATCGACCTCTCGCCGTCGTATGCCTTCGCAACGGCAGCGTCGAACACCCTCTCGGCTGCGGCCCAGATATCAGGTCCTATGCCGTCACCCTCGATGAAGGGGATGCTCGGATTGTTCGGGACCGACAGACCCGCTTCGCTCTTCGTTATGACTTCAGCCATGTGATTCTCACTCCGTCTGTTCGGTTCACGTACTTCGATCTTTGCAGCATCCTGCCCGTCAACGACCCACAGCGGATTTGGCGAGGGCAACCGTGTTGGTGAGCAGCGACGCCCTCGTCATGGGGCCGACCCCTCCGGGAACCGGGGTGAGCGCACCGGCCACCTTGATGACGTCATCGAATGCTATATCTCCGACAAGTCCAGCATCGGTCCGGTTGGTTCCGACGTCGATCACGACCGCTCCGGGCTTGATGAAGCTTGCATCAACCATCCCGGCCCGCCCGACGGCTACCACGAGCAGATCGGCTTGGCGACACACCGCGGCGAGGTCATCTGTCCGCGAATGTGCCTGGATGACCGTTGCGTCGACACCCTTCGCTCCGAGCATCAGCGCCATCGGCCTCCCGACCAGAAAGGAGCGTCCGACCACCACAGCTGTCATACCCGACACGTCGATGTCGTAGTACTCGAGCATCGTCATGATGCCTGACGGGGTTGCAGGCATCGGTCCGGGTCGATCGAGGATGAGGCGCCCGAGGTTGAACGGATGCAGACCGTCCGCGTCCTTCGTCGGGAGGACGCGCTCGACGGCGGCCTCGCCATCGAGATGCGGTGGCAGCGGGAGTTGGACGATCATCCCCGACACATCGGATCGTCGATTCAGGTCGTCGACAGCGTCGATCACGGCGTCCTGGGACACATCGGCACCGAGTTTGATGTCGATCGACTTCATCCCGACTGACTCGGCATCCCTGTGCTTGTACCGGACATACGCATGCGATGCGGGATCGTCACCTACGAGCAAGGTCGCAAGGCCGACCTGTGAGCCATCCTCTCTGAGGGTGCTGACGTCCTCACGGACCCGCGCCTTGACGGACTCGGCGACCTCGGTTCCCGAAAGGATGCGGGCAGTCAATGTCGGAAATGCCTTGTGTCGGTGAACAGCAAGGCTACATCGTGTTCTCGGGCAGACTCGATGACTTCATCGTCACGAACCGACCCTCCCGGTTGCACGATTGCTGTGATCCCTGCCTCGGCGAGCAGGTCAGGGCCGTCACGGAACGGGAAGAAGGCATCCGATGCGGCGACTCCGCCCGCGGCCCTGTCCCCTGCACGAGCAAGAGCCCGTTCGACAGCGCCGACGCGCGATTGATCGCCCGCCCCGACGCCGACGGCAGCGCCGTCCCTGACGACGACCACGGCGTTCGACTTGGTATGGCCGCAAACGATCCAGGCGATCTCAAGATCGCGCCGTTCGCTCGCGCTCGCGTGCCTGGTCATTGCGCTCCAACCCGTTGACCCGGGGTCGACGATGTCTCGCCCCTGGACGAGGAATCCGCCGTCGACCGCGCGGATGTCGAGATCGAAGTCTGACGGCGGAGCGGCAATGAGCACGCGGAGGTTCTTCTTTGCGCTGAGGATCTCGACTGCGGACTCCTCGATCGCAGGAGCGACGATGACCTCGACAAAGTGTTCCGAGATCGCGGACGCCGTCGCCTCGTCGAGTGTCTCGTTGAGTGCGATCACGCCACCGAAGGCGGACATCGGGTCACAATCCCACGCCTTGGTGAACGCATCGAGCATGGTGTCACCCGTGGCGGCACCGCATGCGTTCATGTGTTTGACGACCGCTGCAGATGTGTCGGGGAGGTCGTTGACGAGTCGCCATGCAGCGTTTGCGTCTGCGTAATTGTTGAACGACATCTCCTTCCCCTGGAGCTGGTCGGCATGGGTCCACCACCCAGAGGCTCCCGCCATTGCATAGATGCCTGCCTCTTGCTGCGGGTTCTCCCCGTAGCGCAGCGATCGGTGGAGCTCGAGCGGGATCACGAGCCGTTCGGCATCGTCGCGATGGAACCAGTTGACGATCGCAGCGTCATAGGCGGCGGTCTTGAAGAACGCCTGTCGGGCCAGTTGCGCCCGCTGGTCGGCTGTCGTGCCGCCTGCATTGACGGCGGAAAGGATGTCCGGGTACTGATCGGGAGATACGACAACGGCAACCCACGCATGGTTCTTCGCCGCGGATCTGATCAGGGTCGGACCTCCGATGTCGATCTGTTCGATGGCCTCGGCGTGGGTTGCACCATCGGAGACCGTCGCCTCGAACGGATACAGATTCACAACCACGAGCTGGAACGGTTCGATACCGAAGTCCTCGAGGTCACGTCGGTGATCTGCTTCGCCGAGATCAGCGAGGATGCCGCCATGGATCCTGGGGTGCAGGGTCTTGACCCTGCCACCGAGCATCTCGGGTGCACCCGTCACGTCAGGGACTCGATACACGGG
>CAZDIQ010000057.1:11684-13222 GCA_964505525.1 uncultured Acidimicrobiaceae bacterium
TCGTGCTCGACCGCCTGGAGACGTTCGTGGAGGCTGATGGCATCGTCGGACGGTTCGATCGGCACGGATCGTTGGGCGATGATCGGTCCGTGGTCCACCAGCTCATCGACGAAATGCACCGTAACCCCGGTTTCCGTCACTCGGGCTTCGAGCGCCTGCTCGACTGCGTTCGCACCGGGGAAGGCTGGCAGGAGCGCCGGATGCACGTTGATGATCGCGTTCGGGAAGCGTTCGATGGCCGTCGGAGCCAGGATCCGCATGAACCCGGCGAGGACGAGGGCCTTCGCACCCGCCGTGTCGGCGGCGTCGCACACCGCGGATGTGAACGCTTCGCGATCTTCGAAGTCGGACCACGGGATGACTGCGGTGTCGATCTGCGCCCGCTCGGCGCGATCAAGTCCGGCGACGCCATCACGGTCAGAAACGACGAGGACGATGGAACAGCCGAAGTCGGGATCCGTCGAAGCATCGATGAGTGCCTGAAGATTGGTACCGCTCCCAGATATCAGGACGGCTATGGGCAGCTTCTCTGGCATCGAAGCGGAGTGTAGATGGTGCCTGTGACGAGCCGTCGGCCGGAGTCGACCTCGCCGGTCCCTATTCGTTGAGGGAATCGCGTCTGATTCGCAGGTGCGGGAGAGGCATCGAATCGATGAACACGTCGGGGTCCCCATCCCAGTCCCACGAACGCATTTCCTCCCGGGTCCGCCTACCGCCCGTGCCTCTGAAGAGCTCGAACGAGCTGGCCCGCACGGTCGCAACCGGGTCATCGAGTCCGATCAGCCACTCCTGCCCCGCATCCGTCGAAACAACACGGAGCGTCGGGAGACCAGCTGCAGCAAAAACCGGGCGAAGCGTCCGGACGTACCCGGCCGCTGCGACCTGGAGCTCTATGAGGTCACGGGACCCAGAGTCGTCGTAAGCATTGCGCAGGTCGTACTCATGGTGGAGGATGTCAGATACCGCGGCTCCGGGAACAACCGATGGCGGAACCGAGCCGAACGCCGTGGGTATCCGATCCGGTAGGCCGAGTGCGTCGACATCGGAGATGATCGCGATGGCGGCGTCGATGGAGTCCGCCCACTCCTCAACGACCTGATCGTAGGTCATCGATCGCCGCGCCTCGACCTGCGCCGCCGTCCATTCGTCACTTCCGAATCCCAGGAACTCGCCGGACACCGTGTCGGCAGATATACCTGCGAGATGTCTGACGACATCGGCGGCACTCCACTCGGGGCACGCAGGGACGATCCTGTCAGTGTCCTTGTCCGCCAAGAACGAGACGATCCGATCATGCCCCGCCCGATACGCCATCCCGAACAACGAACTCATCACCACACCTCACAATTCCTTGTTTCCGCGTACCCTGGGTTCTGCGGGTACATAAATGTAGGTCCCCAGCCCACAGAACGAAATTAGGAGCGCTTTCCGCCTTCCGCTTTCCGCTTTCCGCCAGCACCGAGCAAACTGTGAGCCGAAGGCTGTATTCGCGTACCCTGGGTTCGGCGGGTACATATATGTACTCCCCAGCCCACAGA
>CAZDIQ010000058.1:0-12972 GCA_964505525.1 uncultured Acidimicrobiaceae bacterium
GGGTCCGTATAACGGCTCCACGTCCAGCGAATGGCCTTTTCTGGTGAAAGCGGATTGGAAGCGGTCCAGCCAAGCGGTGCCCCTTCCTTCTCACGGAGCAGGTCGACTGCGGCTGCCTGATCCACCGTAACGGGGTGCGCAATGTTCTCATCCTTCCCGAACATGTAGAGCACTGTGTCGCCGATGAGCAACATGTGCACGCGATCACCGGGCTGTACGTGCGCGGGAAGGTCCTGGTATGAGAAGCCACGGAAGCTTGTCTCGTCGAACTCACCCCCGATCGATTCAAGGACCTCGATGTCCGTGAATGTCAGGGGCGGGTTCTCACAGCACCATTTGTAGTTCTCGTCCGGATCTCCCATGGTTTCGATCGTTCCCGCAATGAACGCATCAGCCGTCAGGATCTCCACGATTGCGTCGACGTACGCCGTAGAACCAGGGTCCGGTACAGGATCGGGGACCGGCAGCGATGTAGGGGTCGTCGATGTGGGGGTCGGGGGAATCGATTCGGACGGAGTGACACCCTGGCTGGGCGGGAGATCCGAAGGGGATGTTCGAGGGAAGAACATAAACGTGCCCGCACCGATGAGGACGAACACGGCGGCGGCTGCGAGCAGTACCACCGTCAACGGCCTTGCGGTCGAACGACGGACCGAGTGTGCGGTACGTTCCGGCCAGACAGGCGCGGCGTCATTGAGCGCTTTGCGAATACGATCTTCGAGCATGGTCATTGTGACCCTCCGAGTTCATCTGCAAGTCGATCCAAGGACCGGTGGAGTCGGCTCTTGACTGTGCCCTCTGGGATGTCCAGATAGGCGGCGATCTGAGATGTCGACCAGTCGAGGTAGTAGTGGGCGACCACTACGACTCGTTGACGATGTGGCAACGAAGCGACCGCCCTGACGACATCAGGATCGGGAAGGGCATCCCACACTGCCTCGGTTGTCTTGGGTAGCGGGTGTCGGCGACGGAAGACCGACCGAGCCCAGTTCAGCGCCACGCGATAGACCCAGCCTTCGGGTGACGAATAGTCGCCGATGCTTGTCCAACGCTCGGCCGCCCGGGCCATCGCTTCGTCGATCGCCTCGTTTGCGATGTCAGCGTCGCCGGTGGTCATGGCAAGTGCTCGGACGAGTCGTTGATGATGCAGCCGATGGAACTCGGTGAAGTCCGGTTGCGTGGCCTGATTCGCACGAGTCATTGACATACCCATCGACGTGTCACTTCTGCCGGTACTTTCGCAGTCTCATATGCATGACACGCACGAGGACGGCGTTTAGTTCCATTTCGTTCCCGGGCATGAGTGGTGCAATATCTGTGCGTGGCAGCGGCTGCGGGGGGTTCGGGACGTGCGGGAGCGATCTGGCGCGGCTTCGCCCAGCGTCATGCAGGGGTGGTAGCGAACTGGACCCGATCCCTGATCCACGCGGCTGTCCAGGCCTCGTCCACAATGTGAGAAGCAATGGCGACCATGGCTTGCTCGGCGTCGTCAATGTTGGGTGGGTCGGGAACCCACACGCCACCGTTCAGATCGATGAACATGACCAGCGCGGCCCATGCGGCGCGCTTGTTTCCGTCCGGGAGGGCATGGTTCCACGCCAGTCTGCAGACGAGGACGGCTGCCTTGTCTTCGATGTCGGGGTAGAACTCGACGTCACCGAAGCCGGCTTGGGGTGCCTGCAAGGCTGACTCGGCAAGATCGGAGCGGGATGACTTGGCGAGGATGTCTGCGTCAACCCCGGTGACTTGCTCCGATAGCCAGAAGTACTCGGCCAGCGTGATGGAGCGGGTCACTTGCCAAGACGTTCCAACAGCTCTCGGTCGCGTTCGAGGAGCCGCTTGGCGCGGTTGGTGAAGTCCTCGTCCTCACGGACCCGTTCGATCTCGGACTTGAGTGCGTCGACAATCAATGCGTTGACGCTGGTGCCCTTGACACGGGCGACAGCTTCGGCGTCGTCGGCGAGATCTTCAGGTAGTCGCACGGTGGTCTGTTTGGTCATGAAGCCATGATATCACGATATCGTGACATCGCAACGTGTGCAGTGGCGTGGCCGAGTCGTAAACCCTCGGATGGTGTCGACGGTCTAGTAGCGGGACTCGATCAGGCGGCTTTCGACGATTGAGTGGTCGGTGTCGGGGGTGACCGTCCGGTCGGGGAGTTCGGTCGGAGCCTTGTCGAGGGGAAGGTATGGCACGCGTGCGAGGATGTCGGATATCACATTGAGACGACCCTTCTGCTTGTCGTCCGTGTTGACGGTGTGCCACGGGGCCCATTCACTGTCGGTGCGGGTCAGCATGTCGTCCCGTGCCTCGGTGTAGGCGTCCCACTTCGTATAGGACGCAATGTCCATGTCGGAGAGCTTCCAGATCTTCCTCGGATCCTCGATGCGGCCGTTGAGACGTTCGGTCTGTTGCTCGGGGCTGACCTCGAGCCAGTACTTGAGCAGGATGACGCCCGAGTTGACGATCACGTGCTCCACGGCGGGGGTCATCCGGAGGAAGTCGTTCACCTGTTGCTCGGTGCAGAATCCGAAGACACGCTCCACGCCCGCACGGTTGTACCAACTCCGGTCGAAAACGATCACCTCGCCCGCCGCGGGGAGATGGGGCAGATAGCGCTGGATGTACATCTGGCTCTTCTCGCGCTCGGTCGGCGCCGGTAGTGCCACCACCCTGAAGACCCGCGGGCTGACCCGCTCGGTCAACGCCTTGATCACGCCACCCTTGCCTGCGGTGTCACGACCCTCGAAGAGAATGCAGATCTTGGCCCCGGTGTCCTTGACCCATTCCTGCAACGCCACCAGCTCCCCGTGAAGCACACGGAGGTGCTGGTTGTACTCCTTGTTCTTCATGGTCTCGAATCACCCACTTCCACTCAGGCTCGTCGGTTGTCGACGACTGGTTCACGACAGGTCACGCACCGACCCGAACAGTCCCCTGGATCCGGTGCGTTCGGTCGTCTCGACGACCGATTTGCACACGATACTCGAAACTTCAGGGGTCTTCCCGAGGAGGTCATGCGTGCACATCTCGCACGCCGAAACCCCCGTCCAAGTGGGTGCTTTCCGATGCGGAATCGGGCGGGAAAATGCCTGCGGCGAGCGAAAATCCCCCGGGGCATGGTCCTGAAGCGATACCAGCCCTTGGTATGCTGCCCCACCGGTACGCCCACACCCGGCAAGGAGCGGACGTGCTATTGCTCTTGATAGCCCATTTTGCGGCCGCTTTGGTCGCGCCCGTCCTGGTCCGATGGCTGGGAAGACGGGCGTTTCTTGTGTTGGCCCTGGTTCCCGCGTGGGCAGCGGCTTGGGCGGTGAGTCGGACCGCTGCGGTGATGGACGGCCGAGGACCGACCAGGAGCGTGGAGTGGCTGCCCTCCCTGGGTCTGAACCTCACCTATCGCCTCGACACCCTCTCGTGGTTGTTGGTCCTCATGGTCGGGGGCATCGGAGCCGCTGTCCTCGTGTACTGCTCCCGCTACTTCTCGGTGCGGTCAACCGGTCTCGGACGGTTCGCCGCCACCCTCACAGCATTCGCAGGGGCGATGTTCGGTCTGGTCACCAGCGCCAACCTGATCCAGGTCTTCGTCTTCTGGGAACTGACCACGGTGTTCTCCTACCTGCTGATCGGGCACTACTCCGATCGAGCCTCGTCGCGTCGGGCGGCCATGAAAGCGATCCTCGTCACCACCACCGGCGGTCTCGCGATGCTGGTCGGGATCCTCATCATCGGTTCACTGGCCGGGACGTTCGACATTCCGGGGATACTGGCGAACCCACCGACCGGCACGGGGGCATCGATCGCGATCGCCCTGATCCTGGTGGGGGCGCTCAGCAAGTCGGCCCTGTTCCCCTTCCACTTCTGGCTCCCTGCCGCCATGGCAGCCCCGACCCCGGTCAGCGCCTATCTCCACGCCGCAGCCATGGTCAAGGCCGGTGTCTACCTGGTTGCCCGGTTCGCCCCCGGATTCTCAACGCTCCCCGTGTGGCAGGTCATGGTCCTCGGCCTCGGATTGGGCACCCTGCTCATCGGCGGTTGGCTGGCGCTGCGCCAGAACGACCTCAAGTTGATCCTTGCGTACGGGACCGTCAGTCAGCTCGGGCTGCTGGTCGTCCTGGTCGGATCGTCGTATGAAGCGCTGGCTCTTGCTGGTCTTGCTCTCCTCGGTGCCCATGCCATGTTCAAGGCCAGCCTGTTCCTCGTGGTCGGGGTGGTCGACGCCGCCACCGGCACCCGCGATCTGCGTCGCTTGTCCGGACTGGGAAAGAAGATGCCCGTCACAGCGATCGTGGGCGGCTTGGCGACGGCCTCGATGATCGCACTGTTTCCCTTTGCCGGGTTCGTCGCCAAGGAAGCTGCGCTCGACGAGTACCTGTCGATCGTCGGTGCACCGGGGGTCGGATGGTTCGTGGTCGGCGGGTTCATCCTCGGCTCGGTCCTGACCGTTGCGTACGGCATCCGTCTGTGGTGGGGGGCGTTCGGCACCAAGCGATCAGTCGACATCCCCTATCCGATCTTCGTGACCGCCCCGCCACTCCTGCTCATCGCCCCGCCTGCGGTTCTTGCCGTCGGCGGTCTGCTCGCCTCGCTGATGGCACCAGCCGGAGAACGCCTCCTTTCGACCTACTCGTCGACCTACCCGTTGGGCGGACCGGGGCATCTCGTTGTTTGGCCGGGGTTCACACCGGCGTTCGGGGTCACTCTGGTTGCGTTCGCCCTCGGGTTCGGGTTGTTCCTGATCAACGACCGCGTGCAGTCCGTGGCGTTCCCTTGGCCGCGGTCGTGGGACGCCGATCGGATCTATCGCCACACCCTGCGTCGCATCGACAGCGTCGCCGCCGATGTGACCGCACGGTTCCAGCGTGGGTCGCTGCCCTTCTACCTGGGCGTCATCTTCCTGATGGTCGTGGCCCTTCCCGGGGGTGCGATCATCCTCACGGGATCGCTCCCCGACAGCCTCTCGTTGGAGGGAGGGCTGACCCGTCTCCCCATCGTCGTCCTGGTCGTGGTCGCGACGGTGCTCGCTGCCAGGTCCCGCCGTCGACTCAAGGCTGTGATGCTCGCCGGCATCACCGGCTACGGCACGGCGATGATCTTCCTGCTCAACGGCGCACCCGACCTTGCCCTCACCCAGGTACTGGTCGAGACGGTCACCCTGGTCGTCTTTGTCCTCGTGCTGCGCCGACTTCCCGTCTACTTCTCGGACCGCCCCCTGACCGACAGCCGCTGGGTGAGACTCGCCATCGGGGGCGCGGTCGGTCTCGTCGTGGCTTCCATGGCCTTGATCGCTCCCCAGGCGAGGATCCACGAACCCGTGTCGGCCGCCTATCCCGAGGACGTTGTGGAGTACGGCGGCGGCTACAACATCGTCAACATCATCCTCGTCGACGTCCGCGCCTGGGACACCATGGGCGAGATCTCGGTCCTTCTGGTCGCAGCGACCGGAGTCGCCTCGCTGCTGTTCCTCAGTCGACGGACGGGCGATCCTCTCGATGACATCGACCAGGCCGCTCTCATCGGTGCATCGGACTACGACCCCCTCGCGTCATTGCGTGCCCAGGGCGGTGGGCGTGCCCGTTCGTCCGTGTGGTTGGCGGCGGGGGTCACACTCGCCCCTCAGCGACGTTCGGTGATCCTTGAGGTTGCCACGCGCATCCTGTTCCACACCATGGTGGTGTTCGGCGTGTTCCTTCTGTTCTCTGGCCACAACGAACCCGGGGGAGGCTTCGTCGCCGGGTTGGTCACGGGGATCGCCCTCGCGGTCCGCTATCTGGCCGGTGGCCGGTACGAGTTGAGCGCGGCCGCCCCTCTCCAGCCGCACTCGTTGCTCGGGACCGGACTCTTCCTCGCCACCGGTACCGGGATCGCCGCCATGTTGCTCGGTGGCGACGTGCTCCAGAGCGCCATCATCCGGGAATCGATCCCGGTGTTCGGCGATGTCAAACTTGTGACGTCGATCTTCTTCGACATCGGTGTCTATCTGGTGGTGGTCGGGTTGATGCTCGACATACTGCGCAGCCTCGGAGCCGAGATCGACCGTCAGGGTGAGGAGTCCGGGCACGATAGCGACCAGGTCGGACCCGCGCTCGAGCCGACACGTCCGGTCGGGGGGCCATCCGTATGACGGACTACCAGGGACCAGACATCTTCTTGTTGATCACCGTGGCGATGTTGGTCGCCGGCGGCGTGTACATGATCCTCGAACGGTCCCTGACGCGCGTGGCTATCGGTCTCATCATGATGGGCAACGGCATCAACATCCTGTTCCTCATCGTGTCGGGACGGCCGGGTGGAGCGCCGATCGTCGGTCAGACCCCGGTCGAGGACATGAGCGACCCGCTGCCCCAGGCAATGGTGCTCACCGCAATCGTGATCACGCTTGCTCTGACCGCGTTCCTTCTTGCAATGGCCTACCGCTCGTGGCAGCTCCACGAGCACGACGAGGTACAGGACGACTTCGAGGATCGCCGGATTGCCCGTCTCGCTGCCATCGACAATCCGCGCATCGCAACCGACCACGTCAGTCTCGACGAACAAGCGGCCGAGGCCCGTGACGAGACGGCAGCCTTCACCGAGGAGCACTGGGTCGCCGACACCGAGGACGAAGACTGATGCCGTGGCTCGTACCTCTCCCCGTGATCCTCCCCCTCTTCGGGGCGGGGCTCGCCGTGGCGCTCTCGAAGCACCCCCGTGCCCAGCGCTTGATCAGCCTGGTCGTCCTCACGACGGTGCTGGCCATCTCTGTGGCGTTGTTCATCGCGGTCGACGATGGTCCGTTGGTCGTCAACGTCGGGGGTTGGGTGGCCCCGACGGGCATCTCGCTCGTTGCGGATCGACTCTCCGCCTTGATGTTGATGACCTCGTCGATTGTGACCCTCTGCGTCCTTGTGTACTCGCTCGCCCAGGGTTTGAACGATGGCGACCGCGAGACCCCGGTTGCGATCTACCACCCGACGTACCTCGTCCTCACCGCCGGTGTCGCCAACGCGTTCCTCACGGGAGACCTGTTCAATCTGTACGTCGGCTTCGAGGTCCTGTTGGCGGCAAGCTACGTGTTGCTCACCATGGGTGGGACGGGTCCGAGGATCCGGGCGGGGACCATCTATGTGGTTGTGGCGATCATCTCGTCGGCGATCTTCCTCCTCGCGGTCGGGCTGATCTACGGCGCCACCGGGACGGTCAACATCGCCCAACTCGCCCAGCGTCTTCCCGAGATCGACCCCGGCATCCGGTTCGTCTTTCAACTGCTGTTGCTGCTTGCGTTCGCGATCAAAGCGGCCATATTCCCGTTGTCGGCCTGGCTCCCTGACTCCTACCCGACCGCCCCGGCTCCTGTCACGGCGGTGTTCGCAGGGTTGCTCACCAAAGTCGGCATCTACGCGATTCTGCGGACCCAGACCATGCTTTTCGATGACGGGAGGGTCAACCAGATACTGATCTGGGCGGCCCTTGCCACGATGCTGATCGGCATACTCGGTGCCGTGGCCCAGTCCGACATCAAACGTCTCCTCTCCTTCACCCTCGTGTCTCACATCGGCTACATGGTGTTCGGCATCGCTCTTGCGACCCACGCCGGTATCGCCGGTGCCATCTTCTACGTGGTCCACCACATCACCGTCCAGACGGCACTTTTCCTCACCGTCGGTCTCATCGAGCGTCGAGGAGGGACGACCTCCCTCAACCGGTTGGGTGGGATGGCGCGCATCGCACCGGTTCTCGCGATCCTGTTCCTGATACCCGCACTCAACCTGTCGGGGATACCGCCCATGTCGGGCTTCCTCGGCAAGCTCGGTCTGCTCCAGGCCGGCATCGCCGTTGGCACCCCTGCGGCGTACGTCCTGGTTGCAGGTGGCGTCATCACGTCTCTGCTCACCCTCTACGTCGTGGTCAAGGCATGGAACAAGGCGTTCTGGCAGCCACCCGTGCATGAACCCCCCGTTGCCAGGCTCCCTCGTGGGATGATCGGGCCGACCGGGGCGTTGGTCGCCGTCGGTCTTGCTCTCACCCTCTTCGCCGGACCCTTGTATGCCTACACAGAACGAGCCGCTTCCGACCTCCAGGCACAGACGCCGTACATTGATGCCGTTCTCACCACGAATGAACAAGGTGGGGACTTGGCTGCGGACGTGACAGGGGTGCATCCATGAGCCGGTGGAAGATCTCGAGGGTGCGGGTGTCGTGGCTGACCGTCGTGTGGATCACAGCCGTCTGGGTGATGCTGTGGGGCGAGGTGACCATCCCCAACATCGTCGCCGGTGCGCTCATCGGTCTGCTCGTACCCGCTCTGCTTCCCCTTCCCAGTTTCGGGTTCATCGGGAAGGTCCGACCCTGGGGTGTGGTCAAGCTGGTGTTCCACTTCGTGGTCGACCTCCTCGTGGCGAGTTTCCAGGTTGCGTTCCTCGCCCTCGATCCGCGCCACCGACCCCACAGCGCGGTCATCGGGGTCCAACTCCGCACCGAATCCGACCTGTATCTGGCCTTCACCGCCGAGCTCGCCACCCTGGTACCGGGATCGGTTGTGGTCGAGGCGGTACGACGTCACGGGATGCTCTACATCCACATCCTTGACGTGGATGCCATGGGTGGGATCGAGAAGGCGAGAGCCCACATCCTGATTGTCGAGGAGCGGATCATGCATGCCCTTGCCAGCGACTCCGAGCTCCGCCGTGCCGGTATGAGGGGTGCAAAGTGATCGTCGTCTTCGTCATCTGCGCAGTGCTGCTCACCATCGGTGCCGGTTTCGCGGTCATACGGATCGAAAAGGGTCCATCGGTTCTCGACCGCGCCCTTGCCCTCGACATCATCACCAGCTCCCTGATCATCGGGGTGGCGCTCGAGGCTGCGTGGTCGCGGCGATTCGTCACGGTCCCTGTCCTGGCCGCTCTGGCTCTTGTCGGTTTTGTCGCCTCGGTGTCCGTGGCCCGGTTCACCTCGGCGGAACCGGAGGATGTCGGCCGGTTGAAGACGGTCGAGGAAGTGAAGTTGGAGGAGACCGCCCGTCGTCAGGCCGAGGAAGAGGCAGCCCGGATCGAGTCGGAGGCGGCGGCTCTGAGGGACGAGGAGTTGGGTCCATGACCTGGGGACAGATCGCTGATGCGATCGCAGGAGGGCTGTTTGTCGGCGGATGCTTCCTCTCGTTCGCCGCGGGTATCGGTGTCCTGCGGTTCCCCGACCTGCTCGCCAGGATCCACGCTGGTGCCAAGCCCCAGGTGCTCGGGGTTCTTCTCGCCCTCGCGGGTCTTGCCCTCAGACTGAGGTCATGGTCTGCTGCGGCCACGCTCCTGTTGATCGCCATGTTCCAGATGCTCACCGCACCGGTCTCGGCCCACCTGTTGGCCAGGGCTGCGTATCGGACCGGGAAGTTCGATTCGGAGCGTTTGGTGATCGACGAGCTGACTGCCGACCGGATCGCTCTCGATGAGCGCAAACCGACCGACTGACGGCGCACGACGCTCCGAGCATTGTGGTCGGTGCTGTCCGCGGTCACGGGTTTGGCTCACACAGCGATCGGCAATGTTATAGAGTCGATCGACTCCGACCCCTGAATATGAGGATCGTATGAACCAGTGGATATTGGCTGCAGGTGAAGGCGGCTATCAGGAATTCACGCTCGGCGCGACCGAGTGGATGTGGCTGTGGATCTCGGCGGGTGCTGCGATCCTGGCTCTGATTGTCGGCTGGGTGCTCGCCGTCGGCGTGCTTGCCGCTGACCAGGGCACACCCAAGATGCAGGAGATCGCGGGGGCGATCCAGGAAGGGGCCATGGCCTATCTGCGACGTCAGTTCAAGACGATCGCCGTGATCCTGATACCGCTCGCACTGATCGTCTTCTTCACTTCGACGGCGGTCCTGAAGCCCGACGGAACCACCGCGCTCACCTTTCTCCAATCGGGGACATGGCGCACAATCGCCTTCGTCCTGGGGTGTTTCCTCTCCGGTCTGACAGGGTTCATCGGGATGAGCCTCGCGGTCAGGGGCAACGTGCGCACCGCTGCCGCTGCCCGTTCCGGATCACTCCCAGCAAGCCTCAAGATCGCCTTCCGCACCGGTGGTGTGGCCGGCATGTTCACCGTCGGGCTCGGTCTGCTCGGTGCCACCGTCATCATCATGGTGTTCCAGAACACCTCTTCGGCGATCCTTGTCGGCTTCGGTTTCGGTGGCTCGCTGATCGCCCTCTTCCTGCGGGTGGGAGGCGGAATCTTCACCAAGGCGGCCGACGTGGGTGCCGACCTTGTGGGGAAGGTCGAGCAGGGCATCCCTGAGGACGACCCCCGCAACCCGGCCACCATTGCCGACAACGTCGGTGACAACGTCGGCGACTGTGCCGGTATGGCTTCTGACCTCTTCGAGAGCTACGAGGTGACCCTGGTTGCGTCGATCATCCTCGGTGTCGCCGCCTTCAACTCCATCGGTGCCAACCCGGCACTCGGACTCATCTTTCCTTTGATCATCCGGGCGGTGGGCGTGATTGCCTCCATCATCGGCGTGTACGCGGTGCGGGCGAAGCCGGGGGACACGTCAGCCCTGGCCCCGATCAACCGCGGCTTCCTCATCGCCGGTCTTCTCACCGTCGCAGGGACGTGGGCGGTGTCGTTCTTCTATGTCGGTAACGCAAACAACAACGAGGGTTGGCGGGTGTTCGGTGCCGTCGTGGGCGGTCTGATCCTCGCCCAGGTGGTGAGCCGGATCACCGAATACTTCACCTCCACCGAAGAGGCACCGGTCCAAGAGATCGCCGAAGCGACCCGAACCGGTCCCGCAACCACCGTCCTGTCCGGTGTGGCATCAGGCTTGGAATCATCGGTGTGGGCGATCGTGGCCATTGCCGGTGCCATCGGGGTTGCCATCGTGCTCGGCGACGGCGACATGCAGTTTGCGCTCTATCTGGTCGCCCTCACCGGTATGGGGATGCTCGCCACCACCGGTGTGGTGGTCTCCGAGGACACCTTCGGACCGGTTGCCGACAACGCCGCCGGTATCGCCGAGATGTCGGGCGAGTTCCATGGTGAGGCCCAGGAGGTCATGGTCAGTCTCGACGCCGTCGGCAACACGACCAAGGCTGTCACCAAGGGATTCGCCATCGGTTCAGCAGTGATCGCCGCAGTGGCGTTGTTCGCCGCATTCATCGAGACCATTGCGAGTCAGCTCGGACTCGAGGTCTCGGGTTCTGACCTGTTCACCCTCCCAGAGACGATGATCAACGCCGCCGACCCCGCAACCTTCATCGGGATGCTCATCGGTGGTTCCGTGGCATTCATGTTCTCGTCCCTTGCGATCCGTGCAGTCGGTCGGACCGCATCCGTCGTGGTGCAGGAAGTCCGACGTCAGTTCGCCGACGGGGCCATCATGCGTGGCGATCGCCGCCCCGACTACGGCCCGGTCATCGACATCTGCACCACGGCTTCGCTCCGCGAGTTGGTCACACCGGCCCTGCTGGCGGTCCTGACCCCGGTGATCATCGGGTTCGGGATCAGCTACTTCGCCCTGGGTGGCTTCCTTGCTGTGGCGATCGTGACCAGCCAGCTCATGGCCAACTTCCTTTCGAACTCCGGCGGTGCGTGGGACAACGCCAAGAAGTACATCGAGGAGGGCCACCACGGTGGCAAGGGATCGGAGTCGCACAAGGCCGCGGTGATCGGTGACACGGTCGGTGATCCGTTCAAGGACACCGCCGGACCGGCACTCAACCCGCTGATCAAGGTGATGAACCTGATTTCGCTGTTGGTTCTGCCCGCAGTGATCCTCCTGCGGGACTCCGGTTGGCGTTACGCCATTGCGGGGGTAAGCCTGGTCGTGCTCCTGACGGCGATCTTCTGGTCGAAGAGGCCATCCAAACTCGACGCATTCGCCGACGTCTAAGCCGGCGCAGCGCCAAGCGGGTCGGCCGGTCGGCTCGGTGATGAGAGGTGCGCGTGACTGATGTTGTCGTAGTCGGTGGGGGGATCGCCGGGGTATCGGTCGCGGGGAGGCTCGCCGAGCGGGGGGTGTCGGTCGTCCTCCTCGAGCGGGAGACGAGCTTGGCGTATCACACGACAGGCCGGTCGGCTGCGTTGTTCATCGAGAACTACGGGCACCCGAGCATCCGCGGTCTGACCAGGGCGAGCAAGGCGTTCATCCTCGAACCGGACGAGGGTCTGGCGGACAACCCCTTGTACTCACCCAGGGGTGTGCTCACTGTTGCGGACGCAAGCCATCGCGACAGAATCGACGAAGAACTCCGGAACGCAGGATCGCTCGGAGTCGACGTGCGAGAGTTGGACAGCGACGAGGCGCTGCGGTTGGTTCCGGTGCTCAGGCCCGAGTATGCCGCCTCTGCCATCTACGAGCCGGACGCATTCGATCTCGATGTGGGCGGGATGCACCAGGCATTCGTCCGGCTGCTCCGCCGCCACGGAGGCGAGATCGTGACCGATGCCGCGGTGGTCGAGATGCACCGAACCGACGCATGGGAGGTCCGGACGACCGCAGGCTCATTCAATGCCGACGTGGTCGTCAACGCTGCGGGTGCGTGGGGAGACGACATGGCATCAATGGCCGGGGCACAACGCATCGGGCTTCGCCCCATGCGCAGGACCGCCTTCATGGTGCCTGGCACCGACGAGTCGAGCCACTGGCCGTCGGTGGCCGATGTGGGAGACAGCTGGTACTTCAAACCGGACGGGGACCAGTTGCTGTGTTCACCCGCGGACGAGACACCATGCGAGCCCTGTGACGCCCGACCAGAAGAAGTCGACGTCGCTCTTGCGATCGATCGGATCAACGAAGCCACGACCCTGGGGATCCGAAGCGTCAGAAGCGCATGGGCCGGCTTGCGCACCTTCGCCCCGGACAGATCGATGGTCATCGGTTTCGACCCCGAGGCTGATGGCTTGTTCTGGCTGGTCGGCCAGGGCGGAACCGGCATCCAGACCGCACCGGCGGCCGCACAACTTTCCGCCGACATGATCCAACGATCCGACCTCGCCACCTGGG
>CAZDIQ010000059.1:0-12720 GCA_964505525.1 uncultured Acidimicrobiaceae bacterium
TCCCCGGGGCGGACGTCGTTGTGGCGTCGGTCCGCGTCATGGAGAATCCGGGTAGCGTTGGCGTGGGATCGGGAGGACCATGCGCACCATCGAGACGAACGGGGCCACCCTGTCAGTGGACGACCGCGGTGATGGGTATCCGTGTGTGTTCGTCCATGGATTCCCCGAGCTTGCATACTCATGGCGGCATCAGGTCCCTGCGGTCGTCGACGCAGGCTATCGATCGATTGCGTACGACCTGCGTGGGTGCGGCGGTTCGAGCGGTCCCGATGCTGTGGAGGACTACCGCCTGACGGTGCAGGTGGACGATGTCATCGGGACCCTGGACCAGCTCGGTCTCGACACGGTCGTGCTCATCGGCCACGACTGGGGGAGCATCATCACCTTTGCCGCGGCGCTCAGGCACCCCGAGCGTGTGTCACATGTCGTGAGTCTCAACGTTCCGTATCTCGGGCTCGTGCCGGGATTCCCGTCGACCGCGGTCATCGCGGACAAGTTCTCCGACCGACTGGGCTATGTGCTCGGATTCATCGATCCTGCGGTGTCCGAGGCTGCGTTCAACCGCGATCCTGCGACATGGTTGCACCGTGTGTACGGCGGTGTCGCGGCCGACGGACCATTCATGACCGAGGAGGAGGAGCGGACGTACGTCGACGCCCTTGCGGCGAGCGGGCTCACCGGGTTGTTCAACCTGTATCGCAACATCGATCGCAACCTCGTCGACTTCGCCCATCTCGAGCGAGCACCGCTGACACAACCGACGCTCATGGTGACCGTCGATCTCGATCCCGTGCTACCCGCCGAGATGGCGGGTCCGATGGCGGCGCTCGTCCCCGACCTCGAAGTGGCCCACATCGCGGGGTCGGGTCATTGGACACAACAGGAGAAACCCGACGAATTGAATGCGGTCCTCATCGACTGGCTCGATCGGCGCGCGCCGTGATGTGGGTACGCTGATGTCATGGATGAAGAACGCATCGGATTGTTCATCGACTACGAGAACCTCGCCATCGGTGCACGTGAGGATCTCAAGTCGGAATTTGACTTCGGGCCGATTGCCGACGCCCTCGCCGAGCGCGGCCGGGTTGTGGTCCGAAGGGCGTACGCCGACTGGTCGCGGTTCGAGATCGACCGCCGGATGCTCACGGACAATCACGTCGAACTGATCGAGATTCCGCAGCGGCGCGGGATGGTCCGCAAGAACGCTGCTGACATCAAATTGGCTGTTGACGCCATCGAGCTTGCATTCGAACGCGACTACATCACGACCTTCGTCATCTGTACCGGCGACTCGGATTTCAGTCCGCTTGTGCACAAACTGCGGGAGCTCAACAAACAGGTCATCGGTGTCGGTCTGCGGGCATCGACCTCCAAGCTGCTTCCTCCTGCGTGTGACGAGTTCCTGTTCTACGAGAACCTCGATGGGGTCGAACTGCCCCAGGCGCGGGTGATCCGTCGTGGTAAGGACGAAGCTCCTGCGGAATCGAACGACTTGCCTCGTCTCGATCGTCTTGTGACGGGTACGTTGTCCGGGTTGTTGCGGAGCGAGGGGTATTCCGTGCGAGCGTCCCTCCTCAAGCGGGCGCTCCTCAGGAAGGATTCGACCTTCTCGGAAGGGGACTACGGGTTCCGGTCATTCAGCGAGGCGATGCACAACCTTGAAGAGCGCGGCGTGATTGTGTTGGATTCCGATGTGACCGATGGCGACCCCAAGGTGTCGTTTCCAGAAGTCGGTCGTGGCGAGGACACGGCGTTCGAGTTGCTTGCTGCCACCGTTGCACAACTGGCTGTCGCCGACCCTGCTCCTTTGTCCGGTCTCAAGGACGAGATGCGCAAGTCAGACCCGACCTTCTCCGAGAAGCAGTACGGCTACGCGGGATTCCTCCAATTCGTCAAGGCCGCAACGGCGAGAGGCGTCGTCGAGATGGAATTCGACGAGAAGTCCGGTGCGTACGCCGTATCAGTCCCCGAATAGTCGTCGTCGCCGACACGAAGACATGACGTGCGCTTGGTCGCACGAGCCCGCTGCCCTGGTTGAGGTGGCGAATCTGTCCCGAGTGAATTACAATAGTGTCATTCACTGCGGAGGCGGAGATGGCAGTAGCAGTCCAAGAGTCCATTACGAGTGTCGACATGGTGACCGAGGCGGTGCTTGATGTGTACCGGTCCCAGGTCGAGGAGGCGAACGAGATGGCTCTCGCCGAGTTCATCGACGCACCGAAGGTCGTCGGATCGATACGTGCCATCGTCGCACCGGCGCGGCGCGTCGTCGAGGTCGTGCTCGATGGTGACTCGTCGCCAGAGGATCTGATCGAGGTCGCATGGGTTCTGAGCGAGCGCGCGTGGATGCTCAACGTGCTCGTCGGTCTCGATCGCCTCGGTGACGCCCACACGGCGCTTCGTGGGACGCCGGCCACACTCCAGGGTTGGTGGGTCGCTTCGGATTCGGTTCATTTTGCAGGGTACGAACGCCCGTAGGCCCGCCTCGGTGCGGCCGAAACGATAGGCTCTCGGCATGCCTGCGCCGCTGTATACCCAAACGATCATCGCCTTTGTATGGGATTTCGACCGCACGCTGATCCCGACGAACATGCAGGAGCCGATCTTCGACGAGTACAAGGTCGATGCCTCCGAGTTCTGGGCGGAGGTCGATGGCCTGGCCGAGTTCTACGGTCGCAGTGGCATCGTCATCGAGCGCGATATCGCGTATCTCACCCACATGCTCACCTACGTGCGTGAGGGAATCTTCGCCGATCTGACCAATGCCAAGCTGAAGAAACTCGGTCGCAAGTTGCAGCCGGTGGCCGGGATGCCAGAGTTCATGACCGCCGTTCGTGACAGGGTTGCCGAGATCCCCGAGTTTGTCGACGAGGGCATCACCGTCGAGCACTACATCGTGTCGACCGGGCTGCGCCCGATGATCGAAGGATCGGTGTTTGCCAACAAGGTCGATGGCATCTGGGCGAACACGTTCATCGAGGAAGCTGCATCGCCGGGCTACCTCGACCGTCTCCAGGTGGCGGCGGCATCGTCGCCGATCACCCAACTCGGCTACACCGTGGGGAACACGTCCAAGACGCGGGCACTGTTCGAGATCAACAAGGGGATCAATCGGAACCCCGAGATCGATGTGAACTCCCGCATGTCAGAGGATCAGCGCAGGGTTCCGATGAAGAACATGATCTACATCGCCGACGGCCCGTCGGATGTCCCGGTCTTCTCGATCCTGAACACCGCCGGTGGCCGGACGTTGGGCGTCTATACGGTGGATCCCGTGAACAACCATTCGAAGGTGAAGAGCCTCCAGGAACAGGGCAGGATCCAGGGAATGGCCGAGGCCGACTACCGCCCGGGCAAACCGGCCTACCTCTGGCTGATGGACACCCTCGAACAAATCGGCTTCGAAATCGTAGAATCCCGCCGCCAAGCCTTCTCCTCCATCCCCAACCCCCCCGGCCACTAGGTCTATTTCGCGTACCCTGGGTTCGGCGGGTACATAAATGTGGGTCCCCAGCCCACGGAACGGATGTACCGCTTACCCTGGGTTCGGCGGGTACATAAATGTGGGTCCCCAGCCCACGGAACGCGGGTATCGACTTCGGTTCGGATTTCGGGCAGGGTGTCGGTGTGCAATACGAAGAGAGCGTCATCGAACTCGCTGTGACACAGGGTGGAGTCGTGACTCGCGATCAGGTTCTGGCTAGGGGAATGACCGTCCGGCAGATCGAGTCTCGATTGAAGACGGGTCGGTGGCGACCGACGAGCCGTGGGGTATACGAGGTATTCACATCTCACCGAACCTCAGACGTCGTGCGAGCCGCTGTCGCGACTCTCCCCGGTGCTGTTGCGGGGTTGTTCACGGCAGCCCGGGTCCACGGGCTCGGGCGATATGTCGAGGGTCCCGAGACCGCGCTCGTTCACTCGCGGACGACCCACGTCTACGGAGATGTCATGGTCGTGCGTTGTCAGGACTTGTTGGACCACCATGTGACGGAGATCGATCGGTTGCGGGTCACGGTTGTGAGCAGAACGATCGTGGATCTCGCATCGCGTGTTCCGCTCGGTGCTCTGGGCGCCCTTGTCGATGGAGCGATCTCGATGACCTCTACGACGCCCGAACAGATCGCTGTGACGCTCGGTGAGGTCGCCCGCAGGGGCCGTCCAGGGGTGACGAACCTGCGTGGGCTCCTCGCAGAACGGATCGGATCTCGCCCTGATCGGAGCATTCTGGAATCCAGGGGTCTGCGCCTGCTCGACGCCCACGGGATCGGGGGATACGAGATCGAGTATCCGATGCCGTGGGACGACCGGAGACGATTCGACGTGGCGTTTCCGGATGCGCAGCTCGCCGTCGAGTGGGACGGACGCCACTGGCACGACGCAGCCGACACCTTCCAAACCGATCGCGAACGGGATCGAACGGCATTGGTGCACGGATGGCGCGTCGCCCGGTTCACCTGGGACGACGTGGTCAATCGTCCCACTTCCGTCGCAGCAACCATCAGTTCGCTTCTGATGGCGGACAGCTAGCCGTTCTGTGGGCTGGGGACCCACATTTATGTACCCGCCGAACCCAGGGTACGCGAAAACACCCCTAGGGGTAGTCGTAGAAGCCTTTGCCGGACTTTCTGCCTAGGTGGCCGGCTTCGACCATCCGGCGTAGGAGCGGTGGTGCGGCGTAGCGTGGGTCCTGGTACTCGGCCATGAACGACTCGGCCACGGCGAGCATCGTGTCGTTCCCGATCAGGTCGCACAACGTCAGGGGCCCCATCGGGTATCCGGCACCGTTCACCATGGCGGCGTCGATGTCCTCCCTGGTGGCGAAGCCTTCCTCATACATCCGAATCGATTCGAACAGGTATGGGCACAGGAGTTTGTTCACGATGAACCCTGCGCGGTCCTTTGCGCGGACAACCGTCTTGCCCAGGGAATCGGATGCGAACGCGGCGGCGCGGTCGACGAACATCGGATCCGATTGGACGGTCGAAATCACCTCGACGAGCGGCATGATCGTCGCCGGGTTGAAAAAGTGCATTCCGATGACCGATTGAGGGCGGCTGGTGGCCATCGAAATCTGGGTGATGGGAATGGACGAGGTGTTCGATGCGAGAACCGCATCCTGAGATTCGACGACGGCGTCGATCCGCCGGAAGAGTTCGGACTTGACTTCGATGTCCTCGACGATGGCCTCGATCACGATGTCGCGATCCGCAAGCGAGGCGAGATCCGTCGTGAACGTCAAGTGTTCCATGGCCTTTGAACGGGCAGCCTCGTCCAGCTTGCCCCGCTCGACCGCCTTGTCGAGGCTCCTGTTGATACCGGCGCGCGAACGGTCAACCAGCTCGTCGGTCACCTCGACCACGATCACATCAATGCCGGCCTTCGCGGCCACTTCGGCGATTCCGCCGCCCATTTGCCCACCGCCGACAACACCAAGTCTTGTCATGTTCACCCGTCCTGCTCGTGAATGTCGTGCAGTCTACGGATTTCCCTCCGGATGGGGTCGGGACCCGAGGTCGCGGTCGGCTCTAGCGGATGTCGCTGTCGAGGAGCGAGTAGGAGATCACGTCCAGGGCAACATCACCTTGCGGGAGATACGACCGCAGGATCCCCTCCCTCGTGAACCCGCATTTGATCAGGACAGACTGCGATGCCTCGTTGGTCGGTACCACGAGCGCAAAGAGCCGATGGATCCCGGATAGACCGAGCACCCATTGACTTGCGAGTCGAACGGCCTCGGTTGCCGTACCGCGACCTCGCGCGGCCGGAATGAGCCAATAACCGAGCTCACAATTCCCGGCGGGCTGACGATCTGCGAGATAGATGATTCCGAGCGCCACTCCATCCTCGCCTTCCGCGATGGCCATCGACACACCCTGGCCGCTCGTTTGCCGTGACCACTGGCGCTCGATCCATTCGCGCCCGAGTTCATCGGTGTAATGCACCGGTACCGTGGTTCCGCGTGGGATCTCGGGGTCTGAGGATGCAGCCTCCACGCACGGGAGATCGGCGTATGTCCACTTCCTCAAACGGACGCGAGACGTCGCCAGTTCCGGATCGGGGTAGTCAAGCGTCATGGGCAATTGTGCCATTTCGCCGGCTTCATGGTTGCGTTGCGACACATCGCTCGGGTGGCATCCGCGTTCTGTGGGCTGGGGACGCACATTTGTGTACCCGCCGAACCCAGGGTACGCGAAAACACCCTATGTGATGCACCGGCGATGGTCCGCCTAGTCTCGGGGGGACGGACGCAGGAGTGGGATGGCGAAGATCACCGGTGGGCAAGTCATGGCACGGGCCCTCAAGGCAGAAGGTGTCGACACGGTCTTCACCCTCACCGGCGGGCACATCATGCCGATCATGGACGGTTGTGTGTCCGAGGGAATGAAGGTCATCGATGTCCGCCACGAGCAGGCGGCGTCACATGCCGCCGATGCGTACGCCCGTCTCACCGGGCGGCTCGGTGTGGCACTCGTCACGGCAGGACCCGGTGTCACCGACGCCCTGACGGGGGTGGCGAACGCGTTCTATGCCAACACCCCCATGATCCTCATCGGTGGTCGGCATCTCACGAGAGAGGACCTCAAGGGTGGTCTCCAGGAGATGGATCACCCGAGGTTGTTCGACTCCATCACGAGATGGTCGACGACCGCATGGCAGACGAACCGGCTCGCCGAATACATCGCGACCGCTGCCAGACACGCCTTCTCGAACCGCGGCGGGCCCGTCTTCCTCGACGCACCGTGGGATGTCACATCGGACCTGGTCGAGGAGAACTCCATCAATTGGCCGAACCACGCCAGAGCCAACCATCCCGCCGGACTTGCAGATGACCTGCTCGGATCGATCGTCACTGCCCTCGAATCGGCCCACAAGCCGGTCATCTTCGGCGGAACGGGTTTGCGATGGACCCGACAACCCGACTTCCTCACAGCGTTCGACGAGTTCGTCCGCATGTACAGGGCGCCCGTGTACCTCAACAGCCTCGCCAGGGGCTCACTCGTCGCCTCCCACCCGTACCTCGCGGATCGCTCTCGTTCGGATGCTCTCAAGGGCGCCGACGTGGTGTTGTCCCTCGGTGTCGACTGGGACTTCAGGACCGGATTCGGTTCGAAGGTCAACCCCGACGCAACGATCATCCACATCGACCAGGACCCCGGCAAGGTCGGGTGGAACAAGGGAGCGACCTTCGGGGTCGTCGCCGATCCCGGGACCGTTGTCGCCCAGCTCGCTTCCCAGGACGGTCGATTGGGTCAGAGCGGGAACCGGACATGGACCGAGGAGATCTTTGCGATCGAGAAGGCGAAGCAGGCGGTGGCCGACGAGGCATCCCGATCAGACGACGATCCGATCCACCCCGAGCGTTTTGCTCGTGAGGTGGGGGAGTTCTTCGGCGACGATGCCATCGTTGCGGCCGATGGCGGCGACATCGTTTCGACCACGGCCAAGTGGCTCCAGACGAGTCGGCCGGGTGGACGGCTCGACCCGGGCCCCTTCGGGTGTCTCGGAGTCGGTGCACCGTTCGCCCTCGCAGCCAAGGTGGTCGAACCCGCCACACGGGTCGGGATCGTCTACGGCGACGGATCGTTCGGATTCAACGGCATGGAGTACGACACCCTGATCCGGCACAATCTCCCCGTCGTCGGCGTGGTCGGCAACGACGGTGCATGGAACAACATCCGCACCCTCCACCGGATGGCACACCCCGACAGCGCCTACCTGTCCGAGATCGGATTCAGACCGTACGAGAAGATGGTCGAAGGGCTCGGTGGCTACGGCGAGCTGGTCGAGAAGCCCTCTGAGATCCGACCCGCCCTCGAGCGCGCACAGGATTCGGGCGTCCCGGCACTCGTCAACGTCAAGATCGCCGATCAGATCCGCATGTCGTCCGCCTATGGCATGTAACACCGACGCGGTACGCTCCTCGTCATGTTGAATGCCATCTTCTGGGGTCTGATCCAGGGCCTCACCGAGTTCTTGCCGATTTCGTCAAGCGGACATCTCGTTCTCATCCCCGCCATCTTCGATCAGCCTGGTCCGGACCTTGCCACCGCAGCGATGCTTCACCTCGGGACGCTTGCGGCCGTCGTCATCTACTACCGGACCGACCTGGCAAAGATGGCGAAATTCGACAGGGCGTCACGGAAGATGATCACCCTCATTGTGATTGCAAGCATTCCAGCAGCGGTTGGCGCGTTCCTTTTCAAGGATCAGGTCGAAGACCTCATGGAGAATCCACCAGTCGTTGCTGTGATGATGGTCGTCGCCGGTTTCGTCATGCTTGGTACGACCTTGCTTCGCACCGGCGACCGACGCACCGAGGAGATGCGACCGCTCGACAGTGTCACGATCGGAGTCGCGCAAGCCTTCGCGCTCATCCCCGGTGTGTCACGCTCCGGTATGACCATCGGTGCCGGGCTCGTGAGGGGCATGCAACAGGTCGAAGCGGCCCGGTTCGCCTTCCTGCTCTCCATCCCGGTGATCGCTGGCGCGGGTTTCCTCGAGATGGTCAGCTTCATCGGGTCAGGCGAGTCAATCCCCGGCTCCACCTGGGTCGGTGTCATCGTGGCTGGCATCTCGGGATACCTCGCCATTGCGGTCCTCATCAGGCTGCTCACGAGGGTCGGACTCGGCCCGTTCGGCATCTACTGCGTGGCATTCGGTGCCATCTCGTTCATTCTGGTCTAGGGCTCGTACAGGATCGTCAGTCTGCCCGCGCCAGCGGCGAGAGCCACCTCGCCTGCGAAAACCTCAGGGACCGCAACCAAACCGGCGGATGCGATGCCGAACGAGTCCTGACTCGACGGCGCCACGACCACGCCTGCCACGGTCATTCCCGTATCGAGCACGATCCTCACATTGGCACCCGGCCACGTTGCGGACGGCACTTCGACGGGGACCGTCCACCATCCCTCGGGAGCAAACACACCCGATCCGATGATCGAAGCGGTGATGGGTTCTCCTGGTTCGACATCGACGAGAACGGTCGCACCTTCGGGTGCGACGGACCCGAGCAGGCCGACAGGAACCGGTTTCCACGAGATCTGCTCCGTCTCGATCACGGTCCCTCGGTCGATCCGCGTCGCGGCGAACGGTGCGAGCTCCGTGGCTTGGCGCGTCAGATCCCACGCAAACGCAAGGCCGACAAGACCGACGGCGAATACCCACCGGAGATAGGGAGGCTTTGAAAGGGCGAGCACGGTTCGAACGTACATCGCGCGGAATGCGGTTGGAAGAGGTCCGACTCGGAGATCCGGCTGATCGTTCCTACACTCGGTGTGTGGAACACGCAGCGGCCATCGCCATTTCTTACCTGCTCGGAAGCGTGAATTTCGGGATCATCGTGGCATCGACGCAGGGCATCGACATCCGCTCGACCGGATCAGGCAATCCCGGGATGTCCAACATCCTGCGTACCCTCGGGAAGCGGTCCGCAGCGCTCGTGCTCATCGGCGACGCCTTCAAAGGAGCGGCCGCCGCCGCCCTCGGTGCGTTGTGGATCGGCGGAGATTTCGGATGGGTGACGTTGTTCGCTGCCGTCATCGGCCACGCCTTTCCGATCTGGCACGGGCTCAAGGGTGGCAAGAGTGTCGCCACCGCCCTCGGTGGCGTCATGTTTCTGGTCCCGTGGGTCGGTGTGATCCTCGGCATCATCTGGATCGTCAGCCTGGTGATCTCGAAAACCGCTTCGATCGGCTCGCTTGTCGTGATGGTCCTGCTCGTGCCGATGGTCATCGTTTCCGGAGGAACCAGGACAGCGGTCGGCTGGTCAGCGGCGATCGCTGTCTTTGTGATCGTCCGACACTGGTCGAACATCGAGCGTCTCGTCCGCTCGGATGAGAGTCGCACGTCACCATGAGGTCGCTCGCCGAGGCACAACGTGAGGTCATGGCGGCGATGGTGCGACTGGACACCGAGGTCGTCGACGTGTGGGATTGCCTTGACCGTGTCGCTGCCGTTGATGCGATCAGCTCGAACGATGTGCCGCCGTTCGCCAATTCGGCCATGGACGGCTTCGCCGTCAAGGCCAGGGACGTCGCCCGCACCCCGGTCGCCTTGTCCGTCAATGAGGACGTCGCGGCAGGACAGGTGCCGACGATGCCTGTGGCCGACGGCACAGCTACCCGGATCATGACCGGTGCGCCGATTCCCGATGGTGCCGATGCCGTTGTCAGGGTCGAGGACACCCGGACGGACTCCGAAGGTGCTGTCACCATTCTCGTCGGTGTCGATGCAGGGACGAATGTTCGCCCGGCGGGCTCCGATGTGGGCGCTGGTGATGTCATCGTCAAGGCGGGAGTGAGACTCACGGCCCGCCATGCTGCTTCGCTTGCGAGTGCAGGCATCCGCCCCAAGGTCAGCCGCCTGCCTGTCGTCGCCGTCATGTCGACGGGTGATGAGATCGTCGATCCGTCGACCCAGGACCTTGCCCCGGGCACCATCCGCGACTCCAATCGGGTCATTCTCAGGGCGGTCCTCGCGGACCTCGGGGTCGAGGTGGTCGACCTCGGTGTGATCAGTGACGACCCCGACGTGCTTGCCGCGGCGTATCGCGAGGCGTCACGAGTCGCCGATGTGATCGTGTCGACCGGCGGGGTGTCGATGGGGGACTACGACTACGTCAAGCAGGTGCTCGGCGAAACCGGAACCGTCGAGTTCTGGCAGGTTGCCATTCAACCGGCGAAGCCGTTCGCATTCGGTTCGATCAACGGCAAGCCACTGTTCGGACTGCCGGGCAACCCGGTCTCCACCTTTGTCGCCTTCGAACAGTTCGTCAGGCCGGCGATCCTTACCATGATGGGGGCGACCGCCGTGTTGCGACCCCGCATACCAGCGGTGATGGGCGAGGACATCTCCGTGACGGTCGATCGGGAAGTGTTCGTCAGGGTGCTTGTCGCGATCGACCGCAACGGGTCGTCGGTCGCCGTCACATCAGGCGGGCAAGCCTCGAACGTGCTCTCCGCTTTGGCCGAAGCGGACGCCTTCGCCGTGATTCCTCTCGGTGTCGGGTCGCTCAGTGCAGGCGACCCTGTCACACTTGAGATGTTCACATGGTGCGAAAGCAGGCAACTCGATGACTGAGATGAACCACCTGACCGAAGACGGGTCGGTCCACATGGTCGACATCGGATCCAAGGACTCGACGCACCGCGTCGCCACCGCAGTGGCCGATGTGATCCTCGCCGAGGCGACCACCGAACTGCTATTCGGCTCGGACCTGCCGAAGGGTGACGCGTTGGCCACCGTCAGGATCGCCGCGATCCAGGCCACGAAGCGGACGCCCGAGCTGATCCCGCTGTGTCATCCCCTCCAGATCACGGGCGTCGATGTGGTTGTCGACCGGACGCCCGATGGAGCGTCCATCACGGTCTCCGTCAAGGTGGATGGCAAGACCGGGGTCGAGATGGAAGCCATGACGGGGGCGGCCGTCGGTGCTCTTGCCCTGTATGACATGGTCAAAGGAATCGATAGATCCGCGGAGATCCGCTCCGTTCGGCTTCTCGAAAAGCGTGGGGGCGCTTCAGGGGAGTGGGTACGTGGATAGCTACCGCGCTGCAGCAGTCACCGTCTCCAACTCGGTCTCCGCCGGCACATCCCCTGACGGTTCCGGGGACATCCTCGAGCAGCGGCTGACGGCGGCAGGGTTCGACGTGATCCGCCGGGTTGTTGTGCCAGACGGCGTCGAATCGGTTGCATCGGCCCTGCGGGAGCTGATTCCCGAGGTCGACCTGATCGTCACGACGGGCGGGACCGGGCTCTCGCCGACAGACCTGACGCCTGAAGGTACCGCCTCCGTTGTCGACCGGCCCGTTCCCGGGATTTCCGAGGCACTTCGCCATGCCACGTTCGGGAAGGTGGAATTCGGGATGCTGTCACGAGGGATTGCCGGTGTTGCGCAGCGGTGTCTCATCATCAATCTTCCCGGTTCACCCAAAGCCGTGGCAGAGAGTTTCGATGTCCTTGACGGAGTGCTTGCCCATGCGGTTGCTGTGGCGTCGGGCCATTTTGGACGTCACGATTGATTTCGCCCTAACCTTCTGGCTTCGAGCTCAAGTTGCCGATGATGCCCCCGTATGCGCATCATGGACGATTACATCAGATCCCCGAAATACGCAGAACCGCTTGACCGCCCGTTTACGCTGGTAGCGCTGGCGGAGTAAGAGGAAAATCCAACCAATGGCAATTGTGCTGTTCATTCTGATTGCAGGCCTTTGGGCCGCGTTCCTCTTGCCGTCGTTCTTCGATCACCGGAGCCGAGCGCCGAAGGCGACGACACGAGACTTTGCACGAACCCGCCAGCTGCTTGCCAACGCATCGAGCTCCCAGCCTGACACCGACGCATACATCCGTCGTCATACCCAGGTGCGTCGCCAGCAGGTCCTCATCGGTCTCGCCGCTGCCTACGTCTCGACGCTGGTGTTCGCCACGTGGACGGGTTCACTCCCTTGGCTGTGGGTCAACATCGCGATCAACATCTCGATTGCCGTCTATGTCACGCTGCTGCTCACGGTCAAACAGCGAAGAGCGATGCAGCGCACGGTCGTCGTGTCGATCGACCAACCCCCACAGCGTGCCCTCGAGGCGGTCCCTTCCCAGTACAGCTACGCCACCGACGAAGCCATGACCGTCCGAGTCATCGCCGGCTGAAGGCTGTATTCGCGTACCCTGGGTTCTGCGGGTACAAAAATGTAGGTCCCCAGCCCACAGAACGGGATTGAA
>CAZDIQ010000060.1:0-12609 GCA_964505525.1 uncultured Acidimicrobiaceae bacterium
GAACTAATCCCCCCGTACAGCTCGAGGAGGCGGTTGGCGGTCGAGTCCCATGAGAAGCGTTGGGAGAAGGCCACGGCGCCGTGGGAGAGCCGGTCGGCGAATCCGTGGTGTTCGATGATGGCGTGCATGGCGGTCGCGAACGCAGCGGCGTCGGGACCGTGGACGAGGAGACCACTCTCGGATGGATTGACGACGTAGGCGAGGCCACCGACGTCTGATGCAACGACCGGGGTTCCACACGCCTGCGCCTCCGCAGCAACGAGTCCGAACGACTCGGATCTCGAAGGGACGATCACGACGTCGGCAGCTCGGTAGTAGTCGGCAAGGATTTCGTGGGGCATCGGATCGAGGATTCGTATGCCGTCCGACACACCACGCTGGTCGGCGATCGATCGGCACCGTGCGAGCTCTGCTTCACCATCGACGCCGCTCGCACCCCCGATGATGAGGAGCGTCGGTGTGCCAAGCGCAGGCTGCATGGAGCCGCGCAGAATGGCATACGCCTCGACGGCGATCGACGTTCCCTTGTGCGCCTGGATCCGCCCCGCATACAGGACGATCGGTTCGCTGCCGAGTCCGAGTCGCTCCCTTGCGAGCCATCGGTCCCCCGGCCGGAACACCCCGTGGTCCACCCCGGGCGGTGAGACACACAGACGTTCTGGGGAAGCGCCGTAGTGGGCGAGAAGGTCCTCGAATTCGTACGGCGTCGACGCAATGACACAGTCCGAGTTGGCAATGACGTCCTCTTCGGTCACGAGCCGCTCCTCGCTCGACGGTGTCTCGCCGTAGGAGCGCGTGCGGTCCTTGACGCGACCCAACGTGTGGAACGAGTTGGCGAGCGGGATCCCGTACCTGGCCTTGATGGCGACGCCGGTCGGTCCCGAGAGCCAGTAGTGGCTGTGTACGAGGTCGAACTTGGGGGTGTTGGCATCGATCCATTCCATGACACCGTTCGCGAAGTCGGGGACGTACGGTTTCATCTGCGCAATCGATTGCGGCTCCGGCGGGCCGGCGTCGATGTGCACGACGCTGTACCCGGGGGAGACCTCCTCGACCGTGCTTGCATCAGGGTCGGTCCGCCTCGTGAACGTCGTGACGTTGATGCCTCTCGCCTGCATGGTCCTCGACAGACGGTCGAGGTAGACGTTCATCCCACCCGCATCACCCGTTCCCGGCTGCAGGAGGGGCGAGGTGTGCATCGCGATGTAGCCGACCCGCTCGATCACGGGAGCACTCCTTCAAGGACGTAGAGCTGGCGGGGATGGGCACCATGTCGGAACTTGTACGACTCATCGCCCTTGAGAAAGTCGAACACCTTGGCACCGCGCTGGATTTCGTGGTCGATCATCGCGGTGAGCAGCACGATCCCGGGGGATGCGTGCGCCGCATCGTTGTCGAGGGCCGAGTTGTAATAGAAGTACCCGTCCTCGTCCTCGAAACCGAACGCGGCGGCGAGTGGGCGATCCCTGCACACCAACAGGTGGATGACGGCGCCTGCATCGGTGATGAGGTCTGCGAAGAAGGACTCCATCGCCTGGGTCATGAAACTTGCCTTGTCACCCGGGGATGTGCGGTGCATCGACACGAAGGTCTCCAACGCATCGACACCAGCGCGTACCACGTCGATCTCGCCGAACTCCAACTCGAACCTCCGGCGCTTGCGCCTGACCTCGTGCCGCTCCTTCTTTCCGATCCCTGACAGCCACTCCTCGGTCGATCCAGGCAACGAAAGGACCGCCGCGACCTCGTGCTCGGATTCGGTGAACGACGCCCCGATCGACACGAGTCCCGAGGTGACCGCATCGGCGGCTTCTCGCGGGAGCGAGTCGAATCGGAAGTTCATTCCGCCGAGGTCCTTGAGTGCTGAGGCGATCACGGCGGTCGGGTCGGTTCCCACAGGGGAGTGGTAGTCCGTGAGGTTCTCCTGACCGGCGAGGCTGACCAGATCATCTGCGACCTCAAGCGCAAGCGCGCCATCGGGTTGCACGGTCGTGTGCAGGCGGGTCGTCTTGTCGTCCCTGTGGTTCCAGACGACCTCGAGAAACCGGCGGAAGGGGAACGGTCCTGTGTCAGGTGCGCTCGCGGGTGCGGTGTCCGGAAATCCCGTGAAGTCGCCGGTCACGTCTTCACCAGTTCCACGTGGCCGACGACCCGACCGGCCCCGATGACCCTGGGGGCGATCTGTGGCTGGAGGGCGTCCACCATGGCGTCAGTAAGCATGCCGAGACGTGATGCGACCTCGAGTGCTGCCGCGACGGCGATCCGCGCATTGCCGGAGTGCGACTTGGTGGCGATGCCGACGCCAGAACGCGACATTGCGAACGATCCTTCCGCCCCGACCTTCTGCGGACCTCCCCACACGAGTGACACGCGTCCGTCGTCGTCGAGGTTGTCGGCGACCAACGCGCCGAATCGAGACATTGCCGACTTGATGGGAGCAAGTTCCTCGGCGGTGTCGAGACGCTGGAAGGCGGTTGCAAGACCCCGGATCGTGCCCCGTAATGTCGGCGCCCCGCAGCCGTCCACACCTGTCGGGGTCGGGTCGACATCGGTGTACTCGCGAACGACGTCGACGATGGAGCGCTGCAGCGGATGCGTTTCATCGAGGTAGGTCGCTGTGTCCCAACCCGCGTGGACGCAAGCGGCGAGCCATCCTGCGTGCTTTCCCGAACAGTTGTGGAGTACCGGGCGTTTCGTGGTGTCTCCGCGAGCGATCAGCCATGCGTCTGCCGTGCGCGACCGCGGTCGGCCCCTCGTCGTGCGCAGGTGGGACTCGGTCAGTCCGGCGTCGGCGAGTACTTGACGCACGATTGCTAGGTGGACGGGATACCCACCATGGCTTGCACACGTGATGGCGAGGTGTTCCGGGGGAAGGTCGAGACCGGTCCTGCGTGCGGCCAACGCTTGGTGTGGCTTGATGGCGGAGCGGTAGAACAAGGGAGCATCGGGATCACCTGCGGACAACAAGGTGGTTCCGACAGCGTCAACGGCGATGGCGGACACGTCATCGAACGACTCGGCGAGTCCTGATCGGACCCATGCGAAACGCATGGCTGGGTTCCCCGGCACCTAGTTCGCCGAGAGGAGTTCGTCTGCGTCGGCAGCGCCTTCACGGTATCGGCGTGTCAGCTCGGCAACGATCACGTCGTGTGCGTCGTAGACCGCACGTCGCTGGGTGGAGACTTCTGCCTCCGCAGCTGCAAGGCCCTCGCGGATCTCGGTCAGTTCGGCATCCTCGAGGAACGGGAGGCGAGCAAGGAAATCATCCGAAAGCGCCTTGTCGACCTGTCGCTGTCCTGCACCTGCGAACTCGGGGGTGTCGAGGGACAGTTCCCTGTCGAGTGGGTTCGACGTACTCCCCGATGCACCGTCGCTGAGGATCTCGGGCAATGCCTCGATGATCGATCGCGACTCTTCACCGCTGCGACGCCTCAACTCGAAGTCCAACAGATCCATGCGTCCGTGCAGAATCCGCCGGTAGTACGAGAATTCGGTGTCGAGTTCGTCGAGCATGTTGCGTCTCGCCCTCAAGTCCTCAAGTGGGAGCGACACGAGATCAACGATGAACGCGGGGTCAAGGACTTGGTCGATTCTTCTGCGATGTTGGGTCATTGTGCTCCCTCGGACAGTTCCAAAGTTAGCAAGCTGAGCGCACCGTCGGATACGGGTTCACGGCAACCCCACCGGGACGGATCTCGAAGTGGAGGTGTGGGGATGTGAAGCGGGCGTTCCCCGAGTTCCCGAGGAAGCCGACGACCGTGCCTTTGGCGACACGCTGACCCGAACTGATGTCGCTGGGGTGGCCTTCAAGGTGGGTGTAGTAATACACGACCCCATTGTCGGCATACAGGTGGCTCGACCGTCCGCCGAGGGAGTTCGACGAGAACTTGACGACACCGTCAACCACCGCAACGACCGGTGTGTTGCGTGCGTTGAACATGTCGACACCCTTGTGCGAGCGCCCTCCGGAGCGGCGAGCCCCCCACGAATTGGAGAAACCCGCCCCACCCTGGACCGGGCAGATGAATCCGGGTGTCGATGCAGCTGGTGCACCGCCGGCTTTGCCAGGTGCCGCAGACGCTGATGCCGCTGCCTGGGCCTTTCTACGGTCGTCCTCGATCTTCTTCTCGCTGACCTCTCGCTTGTAGTCCTCGATGGCTTCCGACAGTGCGGAGTTTGCGTTCGCAAGGATCCGTTGCTGTGTTTCGTAGAGTTCGTTGATCTCTGCGACGAGGGCCTCGGCGTCCGCCTCTGCATCGGCCACCTCGAGCCGGTGGGCCTCGAGTTCCACCGTGCTCCGCTCGACCTGGCGCGAGACAGCCGCGAGGTTGTCGAGCGTTGTGACGCCCACCTCCGCAGCGCGCCCCATGAACGCCTGCGAGGTGACGAGATCCTGGATCGACGTCGCGGAGAAAGCCGTCCCGACCATGTTGGTCTGTCCGGTCATGTACGCATCGAGGACGATCTTGCGTGCGGACTCCTCCATGTCCTTGGCTTCCTGTGTGTACCTCGCCAAGGCATCCTCCATCTTCACCGTGCGTTCGAGCAGGAATTCATGCTGGCTGTGGATGGCCTCGTAGTCGGCTATGACCTCATCGAGGCGTTTGGCCGCTGCGAGATACTCCCTGTAGGCCGCAGATTGTCGTGCTTCTGCCTTCGCCTTGGCTCTCGCCGCCGCATCGACGTCGGCCTGGGTCTGTGCGGACGCGCTGATAGGAACAATCGAAACGAGGGCGATTGCCAAAAGGAGGGTCAGCAGGCGTTGGACGCTGGAACGCGACATGCCTGCGGCAGGCTAACGCCAGAATCAGGGAACCGGTAGTGGTTTGTCCGCCACCTTGGGTGTGTTGGGCGGGCGAACGTTCAGCCGAAGAACCAGATCGCCATCCAGAAGAGGGGAGCAGCGAGGACCACACCGTCGAACAATGCAAGGGCGCCCGGCGCGTTCTCCGTATGGACGATCGAACCTGTTCGCAGCGTCGAACCGAGGGCCCGACCGCCGATGACACCTGCTGCCGTTGCAACGCCACCGAGCAATCCTGCGGCAATATCGACCTCACTCACCGCAAACCCGACGATCAGGCCACCGAGCAATGCACCGAGGAGGGCACCGACGTTCGCATCGATCGATTGGATCGTGTCACCGTACGCGCCGGCGAAAAAGGCACCGACGACAGCGAATGTCGCAACGAGGATGAATGCGACCACAGCGTGGGTACCGATGAGGCGGATCAGGACCAGTCCCGACACGGCTGCGGTCGAAAGAAGCGTGACGAGCGCCGTTGATGCAGTCCTTCGGAAATCGCGGCTCGACTTGTCGAACACCGGCCACGTGACCGCGACGACGAAGGCCAGTGCGACGGCCCCTGCGAATCCCTCGAATCCGTATGCGTACGACAGGGATGCCCCCACGGCGGTTCCGATCAGCGGTGGGTAGACCACAAAGGCATCCCTGGTCCGCTCAGCGGACTCGGACACGTCCCACACCCATGCGAGTATCGACCCGGCTGCCACGATGGCGAACCACTTCTCGTCGGCCCACGCAACGGCCAGCAGGGCCACCATGAGCACGACCGAAAGCAGTCCCGGTGTGACGGCGAGGTTGGCCATGGTGGTTGCGCCACCCGACACGGGCGGGATGAGTGCCATCTCGTCGGTGGCGGTGAGCGGTGTCGTCCCCTCCGCCTGTTCCCCGTTGACCCAGACCCGTGCCGATGCAAGACCGGCGGTGAAACGGTCGCCGAATCGCGAGGAGGCCTCCTCGAGTGCGTCACCGACGGTGGGAGCGTCGATCTCGACGCGGTCGGTACCGGCTGATTCCCTCAGGTTGGCGAAGAGTCGAAGCGTTGCCATTCATCCGAGAGTAGTAGACGAATCGCCGATGAGACGGTTTCGCCGGTGCTGGAAGCTATGCCGTCTTTGTGACCTTGAGCAGACCGCGGGGTGACTCGGGATCGACCCCGCGGGCCTTCGCGAGCCCGAGGGTGAACAGCTGACCGGGCACGATGAACATGATCGGTGAAAGCCATTCAGGCATGGGTGGCATCTGCACCGTCGGCAGATCCGGCACGGCTGCGTTCGTCATCACCGTGATCGCGGCTGCGGTCTCGTCTGCAGCCCTTCTGATGATGGCGAGTCCGTCCTCGGTGAGGGTTCCTTCGCCGATGACGGCGAGCAGCGGGAAGCCGGGCTCGAGAAGGGCGAAGGGACCGTGCGCGAAATCGGCGGTCGAGTACGGGATGGCAAGGACATAGGCCATCTCCTGGAGCTTGATGGCCCATTCGAAGGCGGTTGCGTGGTTGTATCCCCTTCCGAGCACCACGGCCCGGTCGAACGGTCCCATACGCTCCACGGCCTCGCCAACCCGTAACTCGGTGTCGAGGGCGGCCTGTATGGCGTCAGGGACCGCAGCGAGCTCGGCCGATTCGGCCGCGATCATCGCTATTGCAAGAAGGCTCGCCGTGTAGCTCTTGGTGGCCGCGATGGACTGTTCTGGCGCGGCGTGGAGCGGTATCACGACATCGGACAACTGCGCAAGCGGTGATTCGGGGTCGTTCGTCATCGTGATGGTCGGGCGACCCGCCTGTTTGCCTGCGTCGAGGACCGCGAGCAGATCGGGACTCTGGCCCGCCTGGCTGATACCGACGACCACGGCGCCGTCGAGGTCGGGGTGCGAGTGGTATCTCGTGTACATCGAAGGCGCGGCGAGGGTGACCGGGATCCCGAGCCTCGTTCCCCACACGTATTTGGCGTATCGCGCAGCGTTGTCCGACGTCCCTCGGGCTGCAATGACGACGTGGTTGACATCGCCTCGTGTCAACAGCGCACGGGCAGCCGTTGTCACTTCACCGTTGAGCCGCAGTCCGCGATCGAGTACTGCGGGTTGTTCGAAGATCTCGTCATGAAGGAGCATGTGCCAACCCTACGACTGTTCGTCGCCTTGGACGAACGCGACGATGCCCCCGACGATCGTGCACACGACCTCGTGGCCGGCCATGAGGACGATGTCGCCCCTGCTTGCGGGTTCGAGCGACCCGATGTCGGGTCGGTTGAGGGCAGCGGCCGGAGTCGATGTGAGCGCCTTGATCGCCACATGGAGTGGCAGCCCGGTCGTCGCCATGATGTTCCTCAGACCGACATCCATGGTCAGGATCGATCCTGCGAGGCTTCCCTCGTCGTTGCGCACAGCTCCGCCGGCCACCGTGACCGGGATTCCTCCGATCTCGAACCGACCATCGGGCATGCCGGTTGCCGCGATCGCGTCGGTCACAAGGATCACCCGATCGGGGGCGGCGAGCCATATGAGCTTCACGGTCTCGTCGGCGAGATGGATCCCGTCGACGATGACACCGAAGCGCACACGTTCATCCGTGAGTAGGGCACCTGCGATCCCCGGCGTACGTCCACCGATGGGTGGCATGGCGTTGAAGAGGTGTGTGCCGAGGGTTGCCCCGGCGTCGATCGCAGCCTTCGACTGTTCCGCCGTTGCCGCCGAGTGACCGATGGATACGACGATGTCGCCCATGACAAGGCGGGTCACGAGGTCGAGCGCACCGTCGAGTTCGGGGGCGAGCGTCGCGATGGCGACGTGATCGGGGACGATCCGTGCGTCCTGTGGTCTCGCGAGATACTCGCTCGGGTGGGTGCCTCGCCGCTCGGGGGACAGGTGTGGACCCTCGAGGTGGAGGCCAGCAGGTTCCGCTCCGACATAGCCGTGTGGTCTGGCGGCCATGGCCTGTTGGGCGGCTTCGATCCGATCGTGGGGGGCAGTGATGATCGTCGGGCAGAACGATGTCACCCCGGTACTCGGCAGCCGTGCGCCCACCTGCCAGATCGACAGGGGATCCTGTGTGAAGTCGTGGCCCCATGCACCGTTCACCTGGATGTCGATGAATCCCGGCACAGCCGTGAGACCCTGGGCGTCGATGACCGGCGACTCGATCTCACGATCGACAATGAGTCCGTCCGCTATCGCGATGTTGATGGGGTTGCCTTCGGCATCGACCGCTCCACGGATCGTCAGGTCACTCATCCGCGCACTGTCCCTGTGCATTCGCCGAATCCGACCGGGACAGAACCGTCGACCTCGCAACGTCCCGTGAGAGTGATGGTGTCCCCGTCCTCGAGGAATGTGCGCATCGTTGCGTCGTCGAATTCGATCGGCGTGGTCCCGTTCCAGGTGATCTCGATGAGCGAACCGCGTTCGGATTCGCCGGGTCCCGAGACCGTTCCCGACGCAAAGAGGTCACCCGCCGCCACCGATGCTCCGTTGACCGACGCATGGGCGAGTTGTTGGGCCATCGACCAGTACATGTGGCGGAACGAGGTCTCCGTCACGACCTTGCCGACGTGCGATCCCGCAGGTGTGTATGTCACGCTCAAGTTGATGTCGATCCCCGCCCGGTCCTGATCGGCAAGGTAGGGCAACGGTGCAGGTTGTTGGTCGGGCAGGGCGGTCCGGAACGGGGCAAGCGCATCGAGCGGGACGATCCAGGGGGAGATGGTCGTCGCGAACGACTTGCCGAGGAACGGACCGAGCGGAACGTACTCCCATGCCTGGATGTCGCGCGCCGACCAATCGTTGACAAGGCAAACGCCGAAGATGTGCTCCTCGGCGCTGCCGACGGCGATCGGTTCTCCGAGCGTGTTCGCGTTACCGGTGATGAACCCGACTTCCAGCTCGATATCGAGTCGGGTCGAAGGTCCGAATGTCGGGCCAGCCTCGCCGCGGCGTTGTCCCGACGGTCTTGCGATGTCCGTTCCCGAAACGACGACCGTCCCTGAGCGCCCGTGATACCCGACGGGTAGGTGTCTCCAATTCTCGAGGAGCGGGTCCCCGTCGGGGCGGAACATGCGGCCGAGGTTGGTTGCGTGTTGTTCGGACGAGTAGAAGTCCACATAGTCACCGACCCGGATCGGCAGGAGAAGTTCCACGGGGTGGGTCACGACGAGATCGTGGTCGTCTGCGAACGCTGGCGCCGCCGAGTTGCCCTGCTCCAGGAAGTCGCGGATCGCATGTCTGATCGATGTCCACATCCCGCGACCCTGTGCGATGAAATCATTGAGAACGTCCGATGCGAACGTGTCCGGATCGAGTCCCGTGTCCGAGAAGAGACCAGCTCGTTCGCACGCCGCAAGATCGAGCACGGCATCCCCGATGGCGACGCCGCACCGTGTACCGCGCTCGTCACGGAACACCCCGTAGGGGAGGTTCTGGATCGGGAAGTCCGATCCGTGTGGGACTTCGACCCACGACGACGCCTGATCGGTCACGCACCGTCTCCCAACATGGAGAGATTCCGCAGGGCGTCGACAGGCTCGTCGAAGTCGCAGGAACCGTACGCGATGAAACTCTGTTGGCGCACGCGCCGCAGGGCCGACCCCGGTATCGACAGATCCCGCCACGTGGCAAACGCACCCGACAGTCTGAATGCGTCCTGATCCGTCTCAGCAACGATGCTCTCGACGAGGTCCGTGCTGGCGCCCTGGGCGGCTGCAGCGGTAGCCACGAGGAGGTTGATGAATCCATGTCTCGTGACACCGAGGTCGTCGTCCCGGTGGCGGAACGGTTCGTGAAGTCCTGCGGTCGCCTTGAACGGCAGACCCGTGTCGACGGCTCCGGAGATGAACTCTGCGACGATCTCGGGGGTCGGGAAGAGTTCGGGGGTCACACCGCCACAGCGGATCTTCGCTCCGCCCGTTCGCTTTGCGTCGGTGGTCGAGGCTTTGACTTCGACCAACTGGCTGCGGATATCCGAAGACAGATCGACCTCGAGAAAGGGAACGACCTCAGGGTTGATCGACGCGAGTGTCGTGAACAGATTCCTGATCGCACCGGCCGAAATGTCCGATATGCGGGCTTCCGCGGCCGATACCGACAATGCAGGTTCCATCTCGGCGTGGAACTCCGACGCCCTCGATGCCGCATCCGGAGCGTCGATATCGAACACGACGCTCACCTCCCACGGCGATTCGCCGCGCGACATCGTCGCGGTCGCTGCCGCCGCGAGGTCTTCGAGCTGGGTGGCCCGTATGAGGAACCGTCCAAGCATCCAGAACGCATCCGACTCGCGGGCTCTTCGGTAGTGGGCCACGGCGTCGGGCACCGTCAACGAGGCGGGCGGGAACACACCCGCGTAGTCGACAAGGCCCGCGAGGGCAGAGGTCCTGGCGTCGACGACGAGTCTCATCGACCTTCGAGCCACGTCCACGCATACGTGTCTTCCTCGCAGTCCGTCGCACCAGGCCCGAGGTCGAGTGGGCGGAACGTGTCGATCATGATCGCGAGTTCCTCGGTCCCCTTCTTGCCGATACTCGCCTCGACCGAACCGGGCTGCGGTCCGTGGGTATGCCCACCGGGGTGCAACGAGATCGAGCCCTTCTCGATACCCGCTCCCTTGCGTGACATGAAGTCACCGTCGACATAGAACAACACCTCGTCGCTGTCGACGTTGGCGTGGTTGTACGGCGCGGGTATCGCATCTGGGTGGTAGTCGAAGAGTCGCGGGACGAAGGCGCACACGACCAGATTCGGCGCCTCGAACATCTGGTGGACGGGAGGGGGTTGGTGGATCCGGCCCGTGATCGGTTCGAAGTCGTGGACCGAGAACTTGTACGGATACAGACAGCCGTCCCAACCGACCACATCGAACGGGTGATGTTCGTAGACGAACCGTGTCAGTCCGCCCTTGTGCTTGACGATGACCTCGACGTCGGTGCCTTCGCGCACGAGGGGTGCGGCAGGGGCATGCTGGTCACGTTCGCAGTAGGGAGAGTGCTCGAGGAACTGACCGTTGCGCGACAGATACCGTCGTGGCGGTCCGATGTGGCCCCTCGTCTCAAGGATCAGGGCACGCACGGGATCCGAGTCCTCGTCGAGCTCGTATCGGTGGATGACGGACGCAGGGATGATCAGACAATCCCCGGGAGAGAATCGGATCGGTCCGAACACCGTCTCGAGGGTGCCTGTGCCGGCCTCGATGAACACCAGCTCGTCGCCGATGGCGTTCTTGTAGAGTCCGGAGCTGTCGCTCCCGACGTAGTACGAGATCGAGCAATCCTCGTTCGCAAGAAGCAACGCCCTCGCCCGCACGAGATTGCCCCCGGCCTTGAGCTGGTGGGTCTTGAAGTGTCGCGGCTTCAACGGGTGGTTCGGCGTCGTCGTCGGTGTCTCGGCCTCGACCGCTTCGATCGACTTGAGTGCTGTCGGGGGGTGCATGTGGTACAGGAGCGAGGAATCGAAGGAGAACCCCTCTTCGCCCATGAGTTCCTCGGTGTACAGGGAGCCGTCGGGTTGGCGGAACTGTGTGTGTCGTTTCGGTGGCGTCTCGCCAACGGTTCGGTAGTACGGCATCAACCTCCTCTGATCGGCAGCACCATGGTACGTGACGAATCGATCATCGTTTCGCCATGGCCATCCCACCCGACGCAACGAGGTGTAATAATTGGGTCACGATGTTGGCGACACGGAGGATGACATGACCGATTTCGATCTGACCCTGCGCGCCAAGGAGTTCGCCTCGAAGGATCCGTTCCCCATGAAGGGGTTCGGGCCTGTCGAGTGGTGGGTCGGCAACGCGTTCATGACCGCCCAGGCGTTCCGTGCACTCCTCGGCATGGAGATCGTCGGATACCGCGGTCCCGAGACGGGTGTGAGGGACCGGGCGTCCTATCTCCTTCGTCAGGACCAGATCCAGTTCATCCTCACCGCATCCCTCTCGGGAGATCACGAGATCGCCGAGCACGTGAAACTCCACGGTCCCGGTGTGAAGGACGTGAGCTTCCTCGTACCCGATGCCACAACGGCGTTCGAACTTGCCGTCGAACGAGGGGCGAAACCGCATCTCGAACCCGAGGTCATCGAGAACGACCGTGGTCGGATGGTGATCTCAGGCATCAAGGCATACGGGGACACCGTCCATTCGTTGATCGAGCTGGAAGGCTCGGATCCGAGGTTCGAGCCGCGGGAGGACAAGATTGCGCGCTCGACGGGTCTCCACGCGATCGACCATGTGGTCGCCAATGTCGAGCTCGGGAAGATGAACGAGTGGGTCGGTTTCTATGAGCGGATCTTCTCGTTCACCATGCTTCGGCACTTCGATGACGATGCGATCTCGACCGAATACACGGCGCTCATGTCGAAGGTGATGGCAGGGGGGAACGGCATCATCAAGTTGCCGATCAACGAACCGGCAGCAGGGAAGAAGAAGAGCCAGATCGAGGAGTATCTCGACTACTACAAGACGCCGGGTGTCCAGCACATGGCTCTTGCGACTCCCGACCTCCAGGCGACGGTCGCAGACACCCACGCCCGTGGCATCGAGACGATCTATGTCCCCGCCGACTACTACCCCGAGGCCAAGGCGAGGCTTTCGGAGTACGACCTCGACTGGGACCGTCTCGAGGAACTGAGCATCCTTGTCGACAGCGATGAGGACGGGTATCTCCTCCAGACCTTCACGAAGATGCTCCAGGACCGACCCACGGTGTTCTTCGAATTCATAGAACGCCGCGGCGCCACCGGTTTCGGCGTAGGCAACTTCAAAGCCCTCTTCGAAGCGATCGAGCGAGAGCAGGAAAAGCGAGGGAATTTGTAGGGAGCTGTCAGCT
>CAZDIQ010000061.1:0-12466 GCA_964505525.1 uncultured Acidimicrobiaceae bacterium
TGGCTTCAGACGCCGGGAACCTACCCGACATACACCCGGACCTTGACCACCTTGTAGGTGAAGTTGCCGCCTGGGGCTTCGTAGGTGACGTTCTCGCCGGGTTTGGCTCCGAGAAGTGCCTTGCCGAGGGGTGAGTCGGGGGAGGCAAGGAGCGTTCCGTCGATCTTGTTCTCCGCTGGAGCCACGAAGATCTCGAGTTCGTCCCCGTCGTCGTCGATGACGGTTGCGATGGTGCCGACCTCGACGGCACCGGAGTCGGAGACTTCTTCGACCCGTGCGCTCTCGATGAGGTGGGTCAGTTGGCGGATCCGCGCCTCCATGAGGCCCTGATCGTTCTTCGCTGTGTCGTACTCGCTGTTTTCCTTCAGATCGCCGTGTGAGCGGGCTTCGGCGATCCGCGCGACGACCTCTTCGCGACCCTGAGTCGTGAGCTGTTCGTATTCGTCCTTCAGCTTCTGCAAAGCCACAGGAGTCATCCAAGTACCGGTTGTTTCGGTCATGAGGGCGGTTACGCGAGGAGGGAGCGAACCTGGGCGGTGAGACGGGACTTGCGACGTGCCGCCGTGTTCTTGTGCATGACGCGCTTGGTCACGGCTGTATCAAAACGCTTCTGTGCAATCGTGAGGAGTTCCTCTGCCTTGGCTGCATCGCCGGCCTCGGCGGCGGCAACTGCCTGCTTTGCACGGGTCTTCAGCTCGGAGCGGACGGACTTGTTGCGCTCGTGGCGAACAATGGTCTGTCTGTTCCGCTTGATTTGGGATTTGATATTTGCCATAAGAAACTAGAACCTCACGAGGGGGGTGGGATTGGTCGGCAGGTTAGCACCAGAGCGCCGTAACGGTACACTGATTCTTGTCCTCCCATGAACGTGGGAACCTCTGGAGATACGCCATGGATCAGTCGCGCATCCGAAACTTCAGCATCATCGCCCACATCGATCACGGGAAATCCACGCTCGCGGATCGTTTGTTGGAGCGCACGGGTGCGATCTCCGAGCGCGACATGCGTGCACAATTGCTCGACGAGATGGACCTTGAGCGCGAACGGGGCATCACCATCAAGGCGAACGCGGTCAGGATCGACTACCAGGCGAACGATGGCATCACCTATGAGCTGAATCTGATCGACACCCCGGGGCATGTCGATTTCTCGTACGAGGTGTCGAGGAGCCTTGAGGCATGTGAGGGGGCGTTATTGCTGGTGGACGCCTCCCAGGGAGTCGAAGCACAGACCCTGGCGAACGCATACCTCGCCATCGAGAGCGGTCTCGACATCATCCCCGTCGTCAACAAGATCGACCTCCCGGCAGCGGATCCAGAGCGCGTCGCCGGTGAGATCGCCGGGATCCTCGGTGGCTCGCCCGATGAGATCGTCGCGGTGTCTGCGAAGTCGGGCAGTGGGGTCGATGACCTCCTCGAGGCCATCGTGACCCGCCTGCCAGCTCCCCAAGGCGACCCCGATGCCCCATTGCGGGCGCTGGTGTTCGACTCGTACTACGACACCTACCGGGGTGTCGTGAGTCTCATCAGAGTGGTCGATGGGTCGATATCGGACGGCGATCACATCCGGTTCATGGCCACCAAGGAAGATCTGACCGCCGACGAGATCGGTGTGCGGCACCCCAGAATCGAGCCGACGGGACGGCTGACGGCCGGTGAGGTCGGCTACCTGATCACCGGTGTGAAGGACATCGACCTGATCAGGGTCGGCGACACCGTCACCCACATCACACGACCGGCGACCGAACCACTCGAGGGTTACGACGAGCCCAAACCGATGGTGTTCTCAGGCATGTTCCCCACCGACGGTGACGACTTCGAACGCCTTCGTGAGGCCCTTGACAAGTTGCGGCTCAACGACTCGTCGCTCGTGTACGAAGCCGAGACGTCGAGGGCGCTCGGATTCGGGTTCCGGTGCGGGTTCCTCGGTCTTCTCCACATGGAGATCGTGCGCGAACGTCTTGAGCGAGAGTACGACCTCGATCTCGTGGCAACCGCCCCGTCCGTCGAATACATCGCAAACCTCACCGACGGGTCCCGCGCGGTGGTCCGCAGTCCCCAGGACCTGCCAGACCCGGCGAATCTCATCTCCATCGAGGAGCCGTACGTCAAGGTGATGATCATCACACCGTCGAAATACATCGGGACGGTGATGGAGTTGATCCAGACCAAACGCGGGGAAATGGGGGAGATGACCTACCTCAGCCCCGAACGTGTCGAACTTCACTACGTCGTCCCGCTCGCAGAGATCGTTTTCGACTTCTTCGATCAGCTCAAGTCGCGGACCCGCGGGTATGCCTCGCTCGACTACGAGCCGTCCGAGTATCGGGTTTCCGATCTCGTGCGGGTGGACATCCTCCTCAACGCCCAGTCCGTCGACGCGTTCTCGACGATCGTCCACAAGGACAAGGCGTACACCTACGGTCGGTCGATGGTCAAGCGCCTGAGGGAACTGATTCCGAGGCAGATGTTCGACGTCCCGATCCAGGCAGCCGTCGGATCGCGGATCATCTCGCGCGAGACGATCAAGGCTCGGCGCAAGGACGTGACCGCAAAGTGTTACGGCGGCGACATCACCCGGAAGCGCAAACTGCTCGAACGCCAGAAGGAGGGCAAGAAGCGCATGAAGATGGTCGGATCCGTCGAGGTCCCCCAGGAAGCGTTCGTTGCCGCCCTCACCATCGGGGATGAGTAGCGGACCCGATTCCGGTTCGATCGAGGTCCTCGGCCTGCGCCCGGACGACCCCGCCCTTGCCGACGCCGCCGCTGGGTGGCGGTCCGCCTATGTCCACATCCCGTTCTGTCTCAGGCGCTGCCCGTACTGCGACTTTGCCCTCGTCGACGAATCCGCCGACGGACGTGACAGCGTGGAGCGCTACGTCGACGCCGTCGTCGCAGAGATCGGGATGCAGGGCGCATTCGGTCCGCTCGACGCCATCAACTTCGGTGGTGGCACACCGACGAGGCTCTCCGCCGAGCAGCTCGGACGCATACTCGGGGTGCTCATCGACCGGTTCGGTCTCGCGGAATCCGCGGAGATTTCGCTCGAGGCCAATCCGGAGGACTGGACACCGTCGCTTGCGGCGGGTCTCGTCGCCCAGGGGTTCACCCGGGTGTCGATCGGAGCCCAGTCGTTCGATGCCGACGTACTACGCGCACTCGGTCGTGCCCATTCGGTCGGCGACATCGACACGACCGTCCGGATCGCAAGGAACGAAGGGTTCCGTTCGGTTTCGGTCGATCTCATATTCGGGCATCCGAGCGAGACCGACGATTCGTGGCGGACGACGGTCGAGCGTGCGTTGGCGTCGTCTCCGGATCACATTTCGACGTACTCGCTCACGGTCGAGGCGGGAACGGTGCTCGCAAGCGAGGTGAGGGCCGGGGCACCGGCACCCGACGATGACGAACAGGCAGAGCGATACGACGTATTCATCAAGCTGGCCGACCCGGCAGGGATGCATCGGTACGAGGTGTCGAACCATGCAACGACCGGGCACGTGTGTCGGTACAACCTCGCAACATGGGCCAATGCCGAATATGTCGCATTCGGGCTCGGTGCGCACGACCATGTCGACGGCACCAGGTCGAGGAACTTCCGATCGATGGCCAGGTACCTCGATGCCGTGGAATCAGGTGAACGTCCGCGGACGGGTACCGAGACGCTGGATGCCTTCGGGTCGGAACGAGACCGGTTGATGCTCGGGCTCAGGTTGGCTGCCGGTCTCCCGAACGACGGCCTCGCCCGCCGATTCGTCGAATCGCCCCAGGGTTCGAGGCTTGTCGAGGCCGGCGTCGTGCGTGTCACCGACACCAGGATCGTCGTCGACAAGCCGATGCTCACCGATGCGGTCGTTCGCGAGGCGTTATCAGTCTCGGCTGACGATTGCTAACTTCCGTCCATGCTTGACGATCGACTATCGCAGGTACTCAAGGCATTGGTCGAGGAGTACATCCGCACTGGCGAACCCGTGAGTTCCCAGTCCGTTCTTGCGCGCAGTGGTCTCGATGTGAGCTCCGCCACCGTCCGTTCCGATGTCGCAAAGCTCGAGTCCTACGGATTCGTCGAGCAACCCCACACGTCTGCTGGTCGGGTTCCTACACACCAAGGGTATCGCTTCTACGTGGACAATCTTGCTCCGGTGCGACTCCGGGTCGGTACGAGGGACAAGATCGACTCTTTCTTCCACGACGTGCATCGTCAGATCTCGGATCTGTTGAAGGACACATCGGTGTTCGTCAGTGACCTCACGGCGTACCCGTCGGTCGTGGTCGGGCCGGGTCCGACAGCCGATCGGATCCGCGAGGTGCGTCTTGTCCATCTCGGCGGAACCGTCGTTCTCGCTGTCGCCGTTGCGGACACCGGGCGTGTCCATCAGGAGTTCATCGATGTCGGGATTGCACCGGACCATGTGACGATGGCCGATGCCGAGCGGTTGATTGCCGCTGCGTACGAGGGCAAACCCCTCGACGACCCGACCGACGAGCACCTCGCCATGGGCGACCTCCCCGATGTTGTGCGAAGGGTCGTGGGGCATGTGCGCGACGGATTGAGCTCCGCACCCGAGCGCAAGCAGGAGGTCTATGTGGGCGGAACAGCCCAGATGGCAGGCTTGTGGAGCGACCTTTCGATGGTCCAGCAGCTCCTGCAGATGATCGACCAACAGGCCGCGCTCGTCGACCTCGTCACCGACGACGTCGAGGGCACCCACGTGCGGTTCGGTCGTGACCTCGGGGACGTCGAGGATCTCGCCGTCGTCACGACCACCTATGAACTCCCGAGCGGTGGCGTCGGAAGGATCGGTGTCATCGGCCCGCTGCGCATGAACTACTCCCGCACGATCCGTGTCGTCGAAGAGGTTTCCGAGAGCATCGGTGATCGGACGGGGACCGAGGAATGAAGGATTACTACAAGATCCTCGGCGTCTCGAGAGACGCATCGGCTGATGAGATCAAGCGTGCCTTTCGCTCGTTGGCGAGGGAGACACATCCCGATGCCAACCCGAACGATCCAGACGCGGAGGCGCGCTTCCGCGACATCGCCGAGGCGTACGAGGTGTTGTCCGACCCGCAGAAGAAGGCCAGATACGACCGGGGCGAGACCTTCGGTGGGCAGGACCTGTTCAGTCAGTTCGGTGGTCTCGAGGACATCCTGCAACAGTTCTTCGGCGGCAACTTCAGTGGGGGTTTCGGATTCGGCGGCGGGGGACGTCGCGGTCCGGCACGGGGTCAGGATGTGGCGGCCAGACTCGACATCGAACTCGCCGACGCTGCAATCGGGATCGATCGGGAAGTGTCGTTCTCCGGACTGGTGCGTTGCACGACGTGTGACGGTTCCGGGGCGAGGCCGGGAACCGAGACCATCACCTGTTCGACCTGTGGGGGTCAAGGGCGTGTCCAGGCCGCACGCCAGACGATGTTCGGGACGATGATGTCCGTTGTCCAGTGCCCCGATTGTTCAGGCGTCGGGACGCGCATCGAGGACCCATGCGAGGATTGCCAGGGTGAGGGCAGACGGGCGGGGGAGCGGTCCCTCACGGTCGAAGTACCCCCGGGGGTCGACACGGGCACACGGCTCAAGCTCTCCGGGAAGGGTGCCGCAGGTCAGCGTGGCGCACCCGGTGGCGACGTCTACGTCGAGATCCGCGTCAAGGAGGACGACCGGTTCCAGCGGGTCGGCGACGACCTGCACCACCGGATCACGGTCGGGTTCACGGAGGCCACCTTCGGTACCGAGGTCAAGGTGCCCCTGATAGACGGGGAAACCGAGGCACTCGACATACCTCCGGGCACCCAACCCGAGACCGTGTATCGCCTCGGCAAGAAGGGAATGCCCCGGCTCCAACGCAGAGGGAGGGGCGACATGCTCGTCCACGTCGAGGTCGCCGTGCCGACGGATCTCGACCAGAAGCAGGAAGATCTCCTTCGGGCATACGGCGACGAGCGGGGCGAACAACCGAACTCGAAGAAGCGCGGTCTGTTCCGACGATAAATCGCTGGCCCAGCAAAGAAATCCCCGCCATTTGCATGGCATCGGTCCCCGTGCGAGAGTACAATCAGCCGACAAAGTGCGTTCGTGTCGACGCGCTTTGAGGGCGATGGAGGATGGATGGACTACAACGAGCGGGTCGGCGAACGACTTCGCGCTATTCGCACGCAGCGAGGCATGTCGCTTCAAGACGTCCATCGCGCGACGAGTGGCGAGTTCAAAGCCGCAGTTCTCGGGGCCTATGAGCGAGGGGAGCGAAGCGTCTCGCTCCCCAGATTGCACCGGCTCGCCATCTGTTATGGCGTTCCGACCAACCAACTCCTGCCCGAGGAGGACAACGACGCCATCCCGGCAGCAGCGTCCGATGGCGTCACGATCGACCTGACCAAGATCGAACACCTCGACGAGGCCGTGGCCGAGGTCATCGACCGGTTCCTCACCCAGATCCAGGTGCAGCGCCAGGATTTCAACGGCAGGGTTCTCACGATCCGGGGATCCGACGTGTCGATGCTTTCCATGCTTCTCGACATGAGCGGTGCAGAACTCGTGGGTCAGATCCGTCAGAACGCCTGATTCAGCCCCACTTTTCGCCCGCAACCGGAATATTTCTGAACCCTGTCGTACGGGGAATGCGGGAATATACTTCGGCTCACGCTCTCGAGCCATCCTCTATCTGCCAGGAGACAGGAAATTTAGGTTTTGACCTATCCGCCTGACACCGACACTCGAGTACGCGTTCCGTCCAACCACCTCATGGTCGAATTGTTGGGCAACCGGGACGTGCACCTCAAACGCGTCCAGGATGCCTTCCCTTCGGCGCGCCTCGTGGCGCGGGGCAACGAGATCGACATCACCGGATCGGATGCCGACACGGCGATGGCAAACAAGGTGGTGAACGAGTTGCTCGTCCTCGTCCAGGAAGGGCAATCCCTCGACGGTGATCGGGTCGACCGTGTGATCACGATGGTGAAGTCCGACGTGCCGAGACCGTCGGGTGTATTCACCGACTCGATCGCGGTGGGTCGCGGGCGGGTCGTCAGGGCAAAGACCCTCGGTCAGAAGAAGTATGTCGATTCGATCCGTGAGAACACCATGGTGTTCGGGATCGGTCCAGCGGGAACGGGCAAGACCTACCTCGCGATGGCGTGTGCTGTCGAGGCCCTGGTCACGGGTGCCGTGCGACGGATCATCCTGTCTCGCCCTGCTGTCGAGGCCGGGGAACGCCTCGGGTTCCTGCCCGGTGACCTTGCGGCCAAGGTCGACCCTTACCTCCGCCCGCTGTACGACGCGCTGTACGAAATGCTCGGACCCGAGGAGACCCAGCGCCTCATGGACCAGGGCACCATCGAGATCGCACCGCTCGCGTACATGCGTGGACGCACGCTCAATGATGCTTTCGTTGTCCTTGATGAGGCACAGAACACGACGCCCGAGCAGATGAAGATGTTTCTCACGCGCCTCGGGTTCAACTCGAAGATGATCGTGACCGGTGATGTCACACAGATGGATCTCCCGAACGATCGTCCATCGGGTCTCGGGGTCGTCCGTAGGGTTCTGCGAAGGGTCGATGGCATCGGGTTCATCGAGCTCAGTGGTGACGACGTTGTGCGTCATCGCATCGTCGCTGCCATCGTCGACGCCTACGCCAAGTATGAGGCCGAGCTCGGGCGGAAGCCATGAGCCTCGCAGAGTTCGCAGACAACAACAAGACGCTGGTCAGCATCGGCCTCCTTGTCATCACGATCGTGGTGACGGCAGGGATACTGACCTTCGGGTATGTGCCAGACGAGACGATTCCTCCACAGATCGCCGCCGGCGAGCCGTCGCCCCAGCGCTTTATCGCAAACGCAACGACCGAGATCGAGGACCCCGTCCAGACGAAGGAAGAGCAGGACCGTGCGGCGTTCAACGTTCCTGCCCCGTTCGACATCAATCAGACGACCTCCCAGGTCGTCTTCAACGACATCAGCCTCTTCTTCACGCAGTTGGCCGAGGGTGCATTTGACCGCACGCCACCGACGACGACGACCACGACCGCGGCTCCGACGACCACAGGTGATGGCGAAACCACCACCACTGCACCTCCCGATGAAACCACGACGACGGTCCCCGAGACGACTACAACGACCCTGCCACGGATCCCGGAAGAGGATCAGGTCGACGCCCTGATGGCAGCCAACCGGATCCTCACGCGTGAGACCGTGACACAGTTCGTGGCGCTCTACAACAGCGATCTTGATCGTGTCGCCGAGGGTCAGCAGTCGGTGTTCCCCGAGATGCAGACGACCGCTCTTGGCTGGGCACGGGATGAACTGTTACTCGGCATCCGCGAGGGAACGGGACTCAGTACGGTCCAGAACAAGTATCTCAATCCCGACACGAGGCCACCGATCGCGATCGTCGGTCTTCCCGAGGAGGAGGTTGCCCCCGCCCACGACGCGCTTGCGTCGCTCGTGGCACGTCGACTCGCGGCGAACGAGTTCGTCGACCAGGCGTTGTGGGACCAACAGCGTGAGCAGGCTCGCAACAACGTTCCCGTGCAGATGGCAACGTTCGCCTTCGGCGACATCATCGCCGACGAGGGCGACATCCTCACGAGCGTCGAGGTGGCAGCCATCCAGGATCTCGGTCTGTTCGAACCTGAGTTCACCCCGGGTGCTTCCCGGGGAGCCATGATCCTGTTCGGTGCGATCTGTGTGCTCATAGCGGCATTCCTGTTGTGGCGGATCGCACCCAAGCACTTCGATCGACCCACAGACCTTGCACTTCTGTCGGTCATCCTGATTCTGGCTGCAGCGGCCTCCCGTGTGCCCGATGTCGTGGCCTCGCCGGAGAACCACGCGATCGGATTCATCATCCCTGCGGTCGCAATCGGGGTCATGGCGGCGATTCTCTTCGACCAGCGCACCGCACTGCTGATCGCGCTCCCGATGGCCGGTTTCACGGCGGTGTCCACCGGTGACATCTCCTACACCGTCTATGCGGGGATAGCGGCCGCCGTCCCTGTGGGGTTTGTCTCGTCTGTGTCGACACGCTCACAGCTCAGACTGTCGGTGCTCGGCTCGGCCGTCGTCGCGGCACCCGTCGCTGCCGGTCTCGAATTGCTGTTCATATCGGGTGCCACCTTCGGCAATGCGATGGAGGCGTTCGGGTGGGCGCTTGTGGGTGCGGCCATCGGAGGATTCGTCGGTCAGGGACTCGTGTCGTTCCTCGAGACGGCATTCGGCGTCACGACCACGATGTCGCTCCTCGATCTCCTCGACCGTAACCATCCTGCACTGCAGGTCCTCGAGGAGAAGGCGCCGGGAACCTTCAACCACTCGATGTTGGTCGGTTCCCTTGCTGGCAAGGCTGCGCGCGCGATCGATGCCGATCCTCTGCTCGCCCAGGCAGCAGCGTGGTACCACGACCTCGGCAAGACGGAACACCCCCAATACTTCGTCGAGAACCAGCTCGGCTACAACCCGCACGACGAACTCACACCCGAGCAGTCGGTCGAGATCATCAGGGAACATGTGATCGACGGGCTTGAGCTTGCCAAGCAATACCGCATCCCCGACGAGGTTGCGAACGGGATACGGATGCACCACGGCACGAGCCTGATCCGGTACTTCTATCACCAGGCACTGAAGGACAACCCCGATGTCGATCCGGACCTGTTCCGACATCACGGGCAGAAGCCGACACGACGCGAGATGGCGATCGTCATGATCTCCGATGCCACCGAAGCATCGGCGCGCGCATACGCGCAGAACGAACAACCGACGGAAGTGGGACTCGCCAAGCTCGTCGACACCATCGTGAGCGAGAAACTCGAAGACGGTCAGTTCGACGAGTCAGCCCTGACGTTCGGTGAACTCACCACGATCAAGAGCGAGATCGTTGCCGGACTCGCCTCGTACTACCACGCAAGGGTCGAGTATCCGGATTTCCCGAACGCCGACGTTGCAGGCGGTTCATGAACGTCACGGTCACCGGTTCCGGTTCACCTGACATCGACGGAAGTGCACTGGCAGACTTCGCTGCGTCCGTCCTCGAAGCCCAGGGTGTCGATGGTGAGAGTTCGGTTGCGATCCAGTTCGTCGATGACGACACCATCGCCGGACTCAACGAGAAGCACCTGGGAAAGGTCGGTCCGACCGACGTGTTGTCGTTCCCGATCGAGGACGCCACACCCGATTCTCCGCCCGTTCGCGCCGATGGTGCACCACCGCTCGATTTGGGGGATATATTCATATCCACGAATGTCGTTGAACAACACGCCGCCGAGTTTGACGTGAGTTTTGCAGATGAACTCCATCTGATGGTTTGCCATGGGCTCTTGCACCTGCTCGGGTGGGATCACGTGACCGATGCGGATGCCGAAGCGATGGAACGTCGTGAACGCGAGCTGCTCGCAACCATCGGAGTGGAGCGCAGATGACGGCTGACTTCGGGATCATCGTCGGTCTGGTTTTCGCAGTGCTCCTCGTGCTTGTCGCTGGCACCGTTCGTGCCGGAGGAGCGAGTCTCGTACGCACCACGCGTGCGGATGCCCTCAAGGCGGTTGCGGAGGAAACCAAGGGTGCCCAGGCAGTTGCCGACCTTCTTGATGCACGGACCCATCTCCAGCCTGCATTGGGAACGTCCGTGACGTTCCTCACCGTGCTGGCTGTCATCCCGTTCACCTGGGCCATCACGAAATCGCTTTCAGGTTGGACGCTTGCCCTTGCACTGTTTGCCATGGCGGCGGCCCTCCTGCTCGCCGTCGACATCATTCCCCGTCGCCTCGGGCGAAGCCGCCCGGCGTCGCTCGCCTACCGCTTGTCGCGTCCCCTCACCTTGGCGTACAAGTTCGGTGACATTGCGGGTGACCTCATCGCCGATTTCGATGTTGACGATGAGGATGCTGACGATGAGCACGAAGCCGCCGAGGCGGAGGAGCGGGCGCTCATCCGGTCGGTGCTGGAGTTCACCGACACCATCGTCCGCGAGGTGATGGTGCCACGGACCGACATGATCACCATTGCTGGTTCGGCATCGACCGACGACGCTGTCGATCTCGTGCTCGAGAGCGGGCGGTCCCGCATCCCGGTCACCGGGGACGGCATGGATCACGTCATCGGTGTTCTGTTCTCGCGTGACCTTCTCGAGTTGTTCGACCGGGAGGCCGAACCCGGGATTGCGGCGGACGTCGCAAGGGACCCGTATTTCGTTCCGGAGACCAAACCGATCTTCGAGCTGCTCAGGGAGATGCAGGTCAACCAGCAGCACATGGCGATCGTTGTCGACGAGTTCGGCGGTACTGCAGGCATCGTGACCATCGAGGATCTCGTCGAGGAGATCGTCGGTGAGATCGTCGACGAGTTCGACGAGGAAGAACCGATGGTCGTTGAGGTCAATGGTGGTTTCATGGTGGACGCCCGCATGGGTGTCGATGACCTCGCAGCGTTGGTCGGCATCGACCTCCCGTCGGATGAGTGGGACACGGTCGGGGGACTGGTGCTCGAACTCGCGGGACGGGTTCCGGAAGAGGGCGAATCATTCGATCACGATGGCCTCACCTTCACGACGACGTCCGTCCAGGGACGACGCGTCGCCAAGGTGAGGGTCGGACGTACGTGAGCGAACAGCGGTCAGGTTTCATCTCGATCGTCGGACGCCCGAACGTGGGGAAGTCGACCCTCGTCAACGCCCTCGTCGGCGAGAAGATCGCGATCACCTCGCCGCGGCCCCAGACCACCCGCAACACGATCCGAGGGGTTCTGACGCTCGAGGATGCGAACGCCCAGATAGTCCTCGTCGATACCCCCGGCGTCCACAAGCCTCGCACGCAGTTGGGCGAGCGCCTGAACTCGTTGGTGTACGGATCTCTCTCGGAGGCCGATGCGGCCCTGTTCGTGATCGATGCCACGCAACCGATCGGTCCCGGGGATCAGCGGATCGCCGAGCGCCTTCTCGAGGCGAAGACTCCGACGGTCGTGGTTCTCAACAAGGTGGACAGGGCGACCCCGGAGCAGATCGGTGAGCAGCTCGCAAAGGCGGGTCTGTGGGACTTCGACGCCTATGTCCCTGTGTCCGCATTGAAGCGGAAGGGGACGCAGCTGGTCGTCGATGAGCTCCTCCAAAGACTGCAGCCGGGTCCTTTCTTCTTCCCGACCGATCAGACGTCCGACCAGCCCGACCTCCTCCTGGCCGCCGAACTCATCAGGGAGAAGTTCCTGTCGAGGCTCCGCGACGAGCTGCCCCACTCATTGACCGTCGTCGTGTCCGAGATCGAGCCGATGGACAACGGTATGACAAGGGTCGATGCGACCGCCTATGTCGAGCGCGAGTCGCAGAAAGGCATGGTCATCGGCAAGGGCGGTGCGATGGTGAGGGAGGTCGGATCCTCCGCCCGATACGATCTCGAGAAGATGCTCGGGACAAAGGTCTTCCTCGACCTCGACGTCAAGGTCGAAAAAGACTGGCAATCCAGCGACGAAATGCTCGACCGCCT
>CAZDIQ010000062.1:0-12339 GCA_964505525.1 uncultured Acidimicrobiaceae bacterium
GGCCGCACGGCTCCACGACCGCGAAAATCTGTCATAGGTGCGAGATACGTTGGAACCATGGCAAACCCCATGTATCCCGACATCGATGAGTACGAGGGAAACTGGTCCGAGGGTGTTCCACCGAACCTCGACGACATGGCTCCCGGCCCCGTCCTCGCTGCATTCCTCGCCACCGTCGACGTGCATAACATCTCCGGTCACGATCGTGTACTCGTCCTGCGAGCCCACCAGCGGATGGCCTCCCACTATGCAGGTCTTGTCCTGTCCGACATGCTGGCCGTTGCGGAGATATTCACCGAAGGCATCGACGACGACGAGGGGTTGCGAGCGCAACAGCTCATGTGTGCGGCCGCCGAGATCCGCACAGCACTCCACTTGACCCGCAGGTCGGCCGACAACGAACTCATACTTGCCCTTGGTCTCGCAGAGCGGCATCCGAACGTCCTCGAGGCGCTGACCACCGGCCGTATCGACCCTCGCAGGACACGGGTGATCGTCGATGGAACGTTCCACCTTGACGACGCCACTGCTGCACAGGTCGCCACGCACGTACTGGACGCCGCTCCCGATCTCACCACCGGAGAACTCCGCGCTCGGATCCGCAAGGCGTGCATAGAGGTCAATCCCGACGAAGCCGAGGAAAGGTACCAGGCCGCAGTCGAGAATCGGCGGGTCATGACCGTTCCTGGCGACAACGGAACGGCGCATCTCTATGCCCTCGACCTCCCACCCGATGCGATTGCATCCGCCACACGGAGAATCCATGAGATCGCCAAGTCACTTCGATCCGAGTCGGAGGAACGCACCCTCGACCAGCTGTGTGCCGACGTCTTCCTCGATCTTCTGAACGGCCACTCCGTCACAAACTCGGACCGCAAGGGGACGGTCGATATCAGGGTCGATCTGACCACGCTCGCCGAACTCGATGACAACTCAGCGGATCTTGCGGGGTACGGACCCGTGGTTGCCGACATTGCCAGAAAGGTCGCGTCGGACAACCACGACAGCGAGTGGCGATACTCCGTCACCGACCCCAAGACCGGGCGGGTCGTCACGAACGGGACCACACGGCGTCGCCCCACCGCGGCCCAGCGTCGATACCTCGAATCGGTACACCCCACCTGTGTGTTCCCCGGATGCCGGATGCCAGCCACCGAATGCGATATGGATCATCGCGTCGACTACGCCTACGGCGGACCGACGGAGGTCGACAATCTGGCACCGCTATGTCGCAACGATCACAGGGTCAAACACGTCGCAGGCTGGACATACCGATTGCATACCGACGGCATCATCGAGTGGACGTCACCCCTCGGACACACCTACCTCACCGACCCCGACAGCGACGGACGATCACCGCCGTAGGCATTGCGCCGAGAGAACGTCGGGCCGACAAAGCCACAGCAACGACCTACCGCCCCTCCGAAACCCGCCGACGAACCCTGGCACGAGCCAACGACAAGACTCCAAGAGACGATCTCAGACGACGACCGGGACCCGACCGGTAGACGACCTTAGCGAGCGTCGTTGGTCTTCCTGACCAGTTCGACCTGCAGATCGCGGACGGGTGTCGTGACAGAAACGTGATAGCGGTGTGGGTTCACAAGGCGTCGGACACCGATATCGAGACGGGCAAGATCGGCGTCCCGACGGCCACGCATGACATCGAGCGGTTCCTGCTCATTGGCCCGTTTCCCGTCGGAGAACACGGTGGCATGGAGGGGTTCGACCTCGGCGACCTCTCCGGCGTCGAGGGTGCGGGTTGTGCTCGGTTGATGGGGGTGATGGACATCGAGCGAGTCCCCGACAACGATGACCTCGTCCACCCGTGAAACCACATCGGCGGTCGCCAGACCACGTTTGTCGTACACCCGCCACAGGTTCTTGCGACCCGGAATCGGCATCTTGCCCGGTGTGTCGGAAATCTTGATGGCCGGGGTCCATCCGTCGTTGTCGATCGCCACAAGTTTGTACACCCCACCGAGAGCGGGGTGACCGTGTGACGAAATGAGTCGGCTCCCGACGCCGTACATCAACCGTGAAACCACCTTGGCCGGGTCGAGACCGTACTCGGGTGCCTCCTGGAGGATCTGCTCCCTGATCTGCCACATGGCGAGTTCGTCGAGATCGGAGGACAACACGATGGCCACATCAGGGAATCCGGCATCGTCAAGGAACTTCGCCGACCGGACCGCAAGGTGGGCAAGGTCGCCGGAGTCGAGACGGATACCAAGGGGTTCGTGACCGCTCGCACGGAGTTCGTTGAACACGGTGATGGCGTTCGGGATGCCGGACGACAACGTGTTGATCGTGTCGACGAGCAGGAGGCACTCATCCGGGTAGGCATCGGCGTAGGCACGGAATGCACCGAGTTCTCCCCCACCGAGCGCCATGAACAATTGCACCATGGAGTGGGCGTGCGTCCCCGAGGGATCCGACCCGAGGGCATGGGACACACCGACGTTCGAACTCCCGTGGGCGCCACCGATCAGCGCAGCCCTCGTCCCGGCATTCGCCCCGACGTCGGGACCGCGTCGCATCCCGAACTCCAGCACCTGTCCACCACGGGCCTGGTCGACGACGCGCGAGGCCTTGGTGGCGATCAGGGTCTGATAGTTGAGATGGTTGAGCAGCGACGTCTCGACGATCTGCGCCATGGCAAGTGGTCCCTCGACGATGACGATCGGCTCGTGGGCATGCACGACACGACCCTCCTCGACGGCACGTACGGTCAGACCATCGAAGCGCCCGGCGCCGCCAAGCCAGGTGAGGAACCCCTCATCAAACCGCTGGTTGCCCGCAGCGTTCTTCTGGGACCGCAGCGCATCGACCTCCTCGGTCGTGATCCGTGTGTCTTCGAGCCAATCGAGGAGCCAACCGAGACCTGCCGTGATCGCATATCCCGCCTGGTGCTCCCCGTAGTCCGGGTACTGGCGGAACAAGTAGTCGAACTGCGACGTCGTATCGGCGAGTCCTTGTTTCCAATAGAGCTGGGCCATCGAGAGCTGGTACTGGTCCGTGAACAAGAACCCCTCCGTCAGGTCGGTGTCGCGTCGGCTCATGTGATGTTTCACCAGCGGTCAGCTGGCGACGCCGCCTTCCGTCATCGGACGCAGGTCGAGCGCTGAGTTGAGCTCCTCTTCGGGCAGGACACCCATTTCGAGGGCGACCTCGCGGACGCCTCGACCCTCGGCAAAAGCCTTCTTTGCGACCTCCGCCGACTTGTCGTAACCGATGAGTGGCACGAGCGCCGTAATGATGATCACGTTCTGTTCGAGGAGCCACTTGGCACGCTCGGTGTTGGCGACAATCCCTTCGACCATCTTCTCGCGCATCACGGTGGCTGCATTGGCGAGCAGATCGATCGATTCGAGGAGGTTGTGGGCCATCATCGGCATCATCACATTGAGCTCGAAGTTGCCATTCGCCCCACCCCACGTGACTGCGGCGTCATTGCCGATCACATGACTCGACACCTGCATCATCATCTCGGAGATCACCGGATTGACCTTGCCCGGCATGATCGACGAGCCGGGCTGCAGCGACGGCAGGGTGATCTCGGCAATACCCGTGCGAGGACCCGACGACATCCACCGCAGATCGTTGGCAACCTTGAAGAGGGACACGGCCACGGTCTTGAGCGCACCAGATGCGCTGACGACAGCATCCTTGGATGCCTGCGCCTCGAAGTGATCTCGGGCCTCGACGAACGGATAACCCGTGCGCTTCGCCATCTCCGCAATGGTGCCGGATGCGAACCCCTCGGGTGCGTTGATCCCCGTACCGACAGCCGTGCCACCGAGTGCGAGCTCGCACAACTCGGGGAGTTTGGCCCTCAGACGCTCGGCGCCCTTGCGCACCTGGGTTGCGTAACCACCGAACTCCTGACCGAGGCGCACGGGTGTCGCATCCATGAGATGGGTCCGGCCGGATTTGAGGACATCATCGAACTCGACCGCCTTCGCCTCGAGAGAAGCGGCAAGCGCATCAAGAGCGGGGAGAAGATCCTTCTCGATGCCTGCCACGGCAGCCATGTGGATCGCCGTCGGGATGGTGTCGTTCGACGACTGGCTTGCATTGACATGGTCGTTCGGGTGGACCAACTTGGAACCGAGTTCGCCGCCGAGGATCTCCGTGGCACGGTTGCCGATGACCTCGTTTGCGTTCATGTTCGTCGACGTACCCGAGCCGGTCTGGAAGATGTCGAGCACGAACTGGTCATCCAGCTTCCCGGCGATCACTTCCTCTGCGGCCTTGTCGATCGCATCGGCAGTCGTGGCATCGATGACGCCGAGCTTGAGATTGGTGGCGGCCGCCGAAGCCTTGAGAACACCCATCGCCCAGATGAATGTCCTGCCGAACCTGAGGTTCGAAATCGGGAAATTGTCCACCGCCCGCTGCGTCGAGGCTCCGTAGTAGGCACCGTCGGGTACGGATACCTCACCCATCGAGTCCCGTTCGATCCGCATCAGTTCTCCTCAGTTGGGGCCGTCATCAAACGATAGTGACGGCACGACACCGACGTTTCACGATGCAAGTGCTTGGCGCACCGCTGCGGGAAACACGTCGGTCACGTCGCCGTCGATCCTGAGCGTCAGACCGGACCAGTCGTCATGTTCCGTCGCCCCCATGTTGATGATCACATACGGCACCCCACGTTCGACCGCATGGACCGGGATGTCGGCCGCCGGGTAGACGCTCAGGGTCGAGCCGAGGGCGATGACCAGGTCACAGGTCTCTGCAGCCATCGAGGCACGCAGCATCGACTGTGGCTCAAGCTGCTGTCCGAAGCTGATGGTTGCGGGCTTGAGGTACCCATCGCATATCTCGCACTCCGGCGGACGGTGGGTCTCCTCGAACGCGGCCACATGCGGTTCGATCGGTGAGCGGTTCCCGCACGACAGACACACCGCCTCCATCGATGTCCCATGGACCTCGACAAGCTTTTCGGGTGAGGTGCCGGCCGCGGCGTGGAGTCCATCGACATTCTGCGTGACGAGCGTGTCAAGTTTCCCTGCCGCCTCGAGTTCGACGCACGCAATGTGAACGGCATTGGGTCTTGCCGCCCTGAACACCGGTGCGGCCAACACCTTCTGCTCCCAGTACTCGACCCTCGCATCGTCCGATGCCACGAAGTCCTGGAAATACACCGGTCGCATCGTGTTCCAGATCCCGTTGGGACCACGGAAATCGGGAATCCCACTCGCCGTCGAAACCCCGGCGCCCGTCAGAACAAGAATGGCTCCGGACTCACGAATGAGGTCGGCCAGTCGAACCGTCTCAGCTTCGATACGCTCGTCGCTCATTCCATCCATGACCGGAAGGTATCAGGGGAAGATTATGGATTATGGATTATGGATGAAGACAGAGGGCAGAGGACAGATGACAGAGGACGGACTACTGAAGGCTGAAGGCTGAAGGCTCTCACGCGCTTTGCGCCTGGAGTTCGGCGTAGCCTCCACCTTCGAGTTCGTCGGCGATCTCGGGACCGCCGCTCTTGACGATCCGGCCGCGGACCATGACGTGGACCTTGTCGACGTTCATGTACCTCAGAATCCGGCTGTAGTGCGTGATGACGAGAATCCCGATGCTCGGGCTTCGCATCGCCTCGACCATCTCGGCGACCTGCTTGACCGCATCGATGTCGAGCCCAGAGTCGATCTCATCGAGAATGGCGACCTTGGGGTTCGACACACCAAGCAGGAACATCTCGGACCGCTTCTTCTCACCGCCCGAAAGTCCCACATTGACAGCCCTCTTTCGGAACTTGTCCATGCCGAGCAGCTTGCTCGTGGTCTTTGCGCGGGCGAGATATCCGTCGTCATCAGGGTTGGAGATGGCCATCTCCTCGACGAGTTCATCGAGGGTCACCCCGGCCACATCGGTCGGGTACTGGAACGCCTCGAACAACCCCGCTCGTGCACGCTGGTCGGTCGTCATCCCTGTGATGTCGACCCCCCCGACCCTGGCATCGCCGGACACCGTGTAGTCCTCCTTGCCCATGAGGACATGGCACAACGTGGACTTGCCCGACCCGTTCGGACCCATGACGGCATGGACCTCGCCGAACGGCACCGCAAGATCGATCCCATTGAGGATGTTGAGATCCCCTATGGACGCTTTCAGGTTGGTGACTTCGAGTGCGTTACTCATGGACATCCTCGTCTTCGATCATCACGAACACTTCTCCGTCGCGAATCTCGGTTTGATAGGTGGGTACCGGCCTGGTGGCCGGCAGTGAAAGCTGTTTGCCCGTCGTGATGTCGAACAGCGCACCGTGACGGGGGCATTCGACCTCGAAGTCGATCAGTTCGCCCTCGGACAAGGATGCCTCGGCATGACTGCACCGGTCGCCGATGGCATAGACGGCGTCGTCGACCCTGAAGATCGCGATGCGCTCGTCGGCGATTTCGAGCTTGAAACCCGCATTGTTCGGAAGAGACTCAAGTGAGCCCACGGCGTGCTGACTCACAGACGACCCTCTTGCTGGGCGGTGAGATACTTACTGATGACCCGTTCGGCGAGGTACGGCTGGAGTTCCTTGTGGGGGATCTGGTTCACGACCTCGGTGAAGAATCCTCGTACCTGGAGCCGATCAGCACTCTCGGGTGTCAGGCCACGACTCATGAGGTAGTACTTCTGGTCATGGTCGAGTGGTCCCATGCTGGACCCGTGACCGCACTGCACGTCGTTGGCCAGAATCTCGAGGTTCGGCACCGACTGCGCCCGTGCACCCTCGGACAGGATGAGATTCCGGTTCGTCTGGTACGCCTCGGTCTTGACTCCCGTCGTCTCAATCCTGATCAGCCCCGTGAACACCGAGAGCGCCTGATCCTCGACAGCACCCTTGAGGAACATATCCGAGCGGGTGTTCCGCCCGATGTGGTTCATGAAGTACCGGTAGTCGAGTGTCTGATCCTCTTCGCCGAAATAGACGCCGTAGATCTTGCCCCACGAGCCGTTGCCGACGAAGTTCACATCAAGATGGAGACGCCCGATCTTTGCCCCGAGCCCGACCTCGGAAAGGGTCAGACCGGCGTCGCGTGCGAGTTCGATGACCGCACGACCCATGGCCCTTGTCTGGTAGTTCCAGTCCTGGACGATCGTGAGCGAGAGCCTGGCGTTGTCGCCCACCGTTCCCGTGATCCTCGGGACGACGACTGACGCTTCGTCAGAGGTCGACCGAAGACGAATGACCACCGATGCGTCGGATCCTGCAGGGACATCGACATGGACGCCTGGGAATGTCGTGCGTCCCCCTGTGGCCTGGACATCGACGAAGACCGGCTGCTCCAGCACCTCACGGTCGATGAGCACCGCACCCGGGGTGAGAGCGTCGAAGGCAGTCGAGAACAGATCCTCGCCGACCGCGAGCGATGGCGGGTTCTCCGACACTGCCACGGTCCGTGCGCCGTTCATGGCGAACCCGTCGACGACCGATATGACGGTTCCCTTCCACAGATCGAGTAGCGCGTCAGGTCCATCGGCGGATCGTCCCGGTTCGCTCGGTGCGGTGTCGAACGCAGGGTCGAAACCAAGATCGAGGTATCGCCAGATCTCTTCGCGCTCGCTCGGCATGGCGGTTTCACTGAGCCGCGACGAGGCCTCCGAGCGGAGTTCGGCCATCCAGGTCGCGTCGTTCTGACCGAGGGTTGCAGGTAGGTTCACAATCAAGTCCTTGCTGAATTTTTCCAATGGTACCGGTGATTCCGGCCCAAATACCCCGGTTACCACCATGGCCGTGTTGGAAAACAACCGGGGGCGTCGGACTCCGGATCGGGACCAGTAAACGGGATTCGGACGTAGCGTTGCGGGTTCCCGAGAGACAGCCCGCGGTAGGAGATGGGCATGTCCGGAGGTCACCTTGCTTTCACTTACCCTTCGTGTTGTCGCGCACGTCATCGGCATCGGCGTTGCGGCCGTACTCCTGGTCGGAGCGCTGGCTGCCACCGACGCAACAGCGGCCGAGCCACCAGATCAACCGACCGAGGACATCATCTTCGACGTCTTTCCGCACGTCGGTCCCGCTTCGAACTTCTGGGACAGCTGGGGTGCGCGACGCTCAGGCGGTCGCAGACATGCCGGAATCGACATCCTCAGCCAGAGGGGCGCGCCCATCGTCGCCGTGACCAAAGGGGTCGTCGCAGAAATGGGTCACTCACGACTTTCTGGCTACTTCATCCGGATCCAGCACGCCGGGGACTGGGTGACGGTCGTCATGCATCTCAACAACGACACCTACGGCACCGACGACGGCGAAGGTGGGACGTGGACCGCGTTCTACCCGACCCTCATGGTCGGTGACGAGGTCACAGCGGGACAGGTCATCGGGTATGTCGGTGATTCTGGCAACGCCGAGCACACGACGCCGCACACGCATTTCGAGTTGCGTCACGACGGCAAGAAGATCAACCCGTACCCGTACTTGGCAGACGCCTGGCGACGTCACTTCCGACTTCCGCTCCCGACCGGACAGGCACAACCGCTCTGATCAAGATCTAACAGACATCAGATCGCGATTGATCAAACGGGACCACCCCTCGACTCGCCTTGGTCGAGAAACGCCCTGGCAGTAGCGAATACGTCGTCGAACATCGGTTCCGTGAGCTTGCCCGTGAACGTGTTCTGCTGCGATGGGTGATAGCTCATGACGATCCGCACCCCGTCGAGGGTGACGACGTTCCCGTGTCCGAACGCCGGCCTCGCCCTCGGCAGCGATCGACCGACACGTGACAGGTGGGACCACAAGGCGTGGTATCCGTACTGACCGAGGGTCACGAACACCTCTGCGTTGTCGACAAGCGCGAGTTCGGCATCGAACCACACCGAGCAGGAATCCCTCTCCGAGGGTGTCGGCTTGTTCTCGGGCGGTGCACACCGCACCGGTGCCGTGATCCACGCATCGAACAGTTCGAGTCCGTCATCGCGCGAGATCGACTCCGGAGCGGACGAGAAACCCGCCCGATGGAGGGCTCGATACAACCAATCGCCCGAACGGTCGCCGGTGAACATTCTCCCCGTCCGGTTGCCACCGTGGGCAGCCGGTGCGAGGCCGATGACGACCAGGCGGGCACGGGGATCACCGAACCCGGGGACCGGTTTCCCCCAATAGTCCTCGTCGGCGAAAGAGGCGCGTTTCGTGGATGCCACCTCTTCGCGCCACGCCACCAGCCTTGGACACGCACGACATCGAATGATCGCCGATTCGAGTTCGATCAGCGTGGAGGGAGGTTCGCCCTCGAATAGTTCGTGTTGTTGCTCCACAGCAGCCACCCCATGCCGTCCTCGGTCACGGCAGACTGTACGGCCCTCTGATCGGCATCGCTGATTGCCCACGTCTGGATCCACGGGCGCAGGTATGCGAACCCATCGAGCTTGGTGATACCCGCATCGAGAGCGGAGGTCACCACCTCAACCGCCTGGTCGTTCGGATTCGTCATGTTCTTCCACCCCGCTCGGTAGTTCGTCGAATAGAGCGTCGGCGAGAGCACATCAACGAGGCGGGACATCGACGATGGCTGCTGACCGACGCCTTCGTCCGAGCCCGACTCGAGGACGATGCCGAGAACCGTGGCCGACACTGCGCATCTGGGATGCAAGACCGTGTACGCACGAGCAAGGAACGCTGCGATCGATGCGACGCGGATCTCCTGGTTGTACTCGCCGTCGAACTGTGCGTCCGAGAGGTCACCGATCGGCCACGACACATAGTCGAACTGGATCTCATCGAATCCGAGGGAACACGCCTCGTCGGCGAGCGCGACCGCGTACTCGTACGCAGCGGGATCCGATGGATCGAGCCACGCAAACCCGTTGGGTGCGCGCCAAAGGGCACCGCTCGAGGTCTTGACTGCCTGTTCGGGATTGGCGGCAGAGTAGAAGTTGTCCTGGAACGCGACGATCCGCCCGATGGTGTACAGATCCCTGTCGTGGGCAGCGGCGAGAACCATCTCCGGGTCGAAGAAGCTGTTGATCGCCCCGCTCGAAACAGCGTCGGCCACAGCAGACGGGTAGGCCACGGTTCCATCCTCGAGCTTCAGGTCGATGACAAGACCGTTGATGCCGCTCGACCCTGCCAGGTCGAGAATCTTGTTCCACCGTGTGGCGTCCGCCACGTCCTCGGCTGATGCCCTGATGGCATTGATCTCGAGCTGCTCCATGGGGATGTCGAGTGCGTCGACTCCGCCATCCCATTCATACTCCTTGTCCTCCCATGCGGGCCGGGTGATCTGCATGGTTCCCGGGACCGCCCGTTCGAGTGTGTAGCGACCTTCGTTGTCCGTCGGATCGGAGATGTTCCCGAGTCGCACGATTGCGCCGGGCAGCGGACGCCCGTCGTTCGTCGTGATTCTCCCCGTCAGCACGACCGGTTCCAGACGGAACTCGACGCGTCCCCCGTCGGGCATCCGTTCGATCTCGTGGTTGAACGACTGGAAACCCGGTGCGGTCGCCTCGACCTCGATCGGCACACCCGTCCACTCGACCCACCACAAACCATCTTCGTCGGTCGGGAGTGCCACACCGTTGGCAAGAACCTCTGAATCGATCGACCCGAGATCGTCGGCGGCGAGGACCGAGATTCTGACGACAGGGTCGCCCTGTTCAGGCGGAATCACGTTCCCACCACCGATTTCGGCTGACCCTGCGCACGACGCGACCACCAGGGCACAGACCGCAACAGCGGTAAGAGTGAGGCGTCGCATGGATGATCTCCGAGGTGACAGAAGTGTCGTCGAACCCCCAAAGGGTACTTGCGCTCTTGCCACACTGGCTGGGTGGTGATATCTTCCAAATTCGAGGACAGAGCAGTTTCGCACGCCAGACAGGGCGGAGACCATGGCGGAAACAGCGAGAGAATCGGGCACAGCCGATGCCATCGGTGTGTATCTGGAGGCCGTGTCGAATCACGACCTCCTGACCGCCGAGGATGAAGTCCGTCTGGCGCGCACCATCGAGCGGGGCCAACAGGCCGAGGAGCGCCTCGCCACCGACGTCGACATCGACGCCGCCGAACGTGTCGAGCTCGTCAGATACATCCGACAGGCAGACCACGCAAAGCAGCAGTTCATCCGTTCGAACCTGCGCCTTGTCATCTCGATCGCCAAGCGGTACACCGGTCGCGGTCTCGATCTCCTCGACCTGATCCAAGAGGGCAACCTCGGACTCATCCGAGCAGTCGAGAAATTCGATTGGCGCAAGGGGTTCAAGTTCTCGACCTACGCCACCTGGTGGATCCGACAGGCGATCACCCGGGGTCTTGGGAACCACGGTCGGACGATTCGCCTGCCGGTCCACATGGTCGACATCGTGCGAACCGTCCAGGAAGCCGAGCTCTCGCTCCAAGAGACCCTGCGACGGATGCCGACGATCTCAGAGATCGCCGAGGTGAGCGGTCTGGATGAGGACAAGATCCTGCTCGCGCTCAACGCTCCCGGTGACACCGTGTCGCTTGATCGCCGCGTCGGTGACGACGGTGATGCCGAGTTGGGGGATTTCGTCGAGGATCAGGATGCACCCGATCCGTTCGCGATGATCGCGGAGTCCGCACGCCGTTCTGAGTTGGTCCGAGCCATCTCGACCCTCGACGATCGCGAACGAATGGTGATCGTGCTGCGCTACGGGCTCGACGGCAAACCTGCACGGACACTGTCGCACGTAGGGCAGGAGCTCAAGATCACCCGCGAACGCGTACGGCAGATCGAGACGAGGGCACTCGGGAAACTTCGACATCCATCGGCGATATTCGATCTCAAGTCCGTGCTCTGATAGCTGCCACTGTGATTCTCGCGCTCGCGAACAGGTAGTCCACGGCGGTCTGGATGCGATCAAATGTTAGCCAACCCGCGAGTTCCTGAGCTGTAGACTCTGGGACTATGAAAATCAGGTTGCAGAAGAAGACGGGGCTTGCGGTCGACGCCCTTCACGCTCTCAATGGGCGAGAGGGACCGATGAGCTCCGCGGAACTGGCTCGGGAGATCGACACCACCCAGCCGTTTCTCCCACAGGTGATGTCGCCACTTGTCAAAGCCGGATGGGTGACGTCAAAGCGCGGACCGTCGGGCGGCTACACATTGGTCGCCGATCCGGACTCGATCTCGACGCTCGATCTCATCGAGGTGGTCGAGGGTTCGACGAACACAACCACCTGCGTGCTGCGTGGCGGGCAATGCGGTCGTTCTCCCCACTGTGCGCTGCATGAGCCGTGGAAGGCAGCACGCACCGCCCTGTTGGAGGAACTGTCCTCCGTCCCCGTCCTCACCATCACCCACCCAAAATCCGAACGCTGACCCACAGAACGGGTGTTCGCGCGTACCCTGGGTTCGGCGGGTACATATATGT
>CAZDIQ010000063.1:0-11889 GCA_964505525.1 uncultured Acidimicrobiaceae bacterium
AGAAGCCCTGACCTCCTAGAGCTGAAAGCTGAAAGCTGAAAGCTGAAAGCTGAAAAGGCTACTCTCGGCGGCCTTCGCCGGGGAGGGGTGGTCTGCGGATCCACGCCGAGTGCGCAAGGCCGAGGGCGGCGCTCATGACGACGAACACCGTTCCACCCGACGACATGAACGGGAGCGGGAGACCGGTCACCGGCATGATCCGTACCGTCATACCGATGTTGACGAAGACGTGGAACACGAGCATCGCCGCGATCCCGATCGTGACGAGGTACGAGAACCGGTTGCGCGCGGCCACGGCGATGACCAGCAATCGCCAGACCATGACCCCGAACAGTGCTATCACGGCCACGGAACCGACGAATCCGAACTGCTCACCGACCGCGGTGAAGATGAAATCCGAGGACTGGACCGGGACGAACTGATAGTTGGTCTGGGACCCTTCGAAGAGTCCCTTCCCGAACATCCCACCGGACCCGATGGCGATCTCGGACTGGACCTGGTTGTAGGACAGACTCAGTTCGTGTGCACCGGGATTGACGAACGCCGTCAGCCGGTCGACCTGATAGTCCCTGATCAGATCGAGCTGGAACACACCGACCGTCGCGATGATCGTGGCCACCGCGATGAACGCCAGCTGACGCATCGTCGCCCCCGCCGTGTAGAGCATCGCGATCACAACGAACGCGAACACGAGCATCGTTCCGAGGTCGGGCTGGAGGAAGATCAATCCGGCGGGCAGACCGACAAGCAGAAGCGCCTTGACGACGGTGAGCCACTTCAACGGAGGTTCCACGGCTGCCAGGAGCGACGCCAGAGAGAGAATGACCGCCACCTTCGCAACCTCGGACGGTTGGAACCGCAGCAGGCCGAGGTCGATCCACCGCTGGGCCCCGCCGGCCTTGTCACCGACCACGAACACGAGGACAAGCAGGAAGACCGATATCACGTAGATCGGGGTGGTGAATCCCCGGATCTCGGTCAGGTCGATCGCAGAGATGATCCCGAACACGACGAACCCGATCACCACGAAGATCGCCTGCTCCTTGAGTTCCCTCGTGGGGTCGAGTCCTCGTGCCTCGAGCCCTGGGGCCGTTGCCGAGTAGACCATCAACAGTCCGAACGCCGTGATGACCAGATACGACAGAACGAGCACCAGATCCGGCTTCATCGGGGCATCCCGATGCATCAGGGAAATCGGTGTCGTGTCCCGGTAGTCGACGGCCATCAGTCGGCGTCCAATCCGGGCGCAAGGATGGTCACGCCGTCTGGACCATTGAGCAGATACTGCAGTATCTGGCGCGCGATCGGTGCGGCGATCTGACCGCCCGACCCGCCACGCTCTACGACGATCGATACCACGTACTTCGGGGCGTTGATCGGTGCCACACCGACGAACCATGCGTTGTCGACCTCTTCGAAGTCCGCGGCACCCCGTGCGCTGATGACCTCACCGGTACCGGTTTTTCCACCGACCAACTCGACATTCGGTCCGAAGTTCGAGAACGCGGTGCGCCCGGTTCCCCGCTGCTGGTTGTTGACCACCTGTTGGAGATCGGACAGAAGCAGCTCAACGGTGAGAGGACTGAGATCAATCTTGCGGATCATCGCCTTTGGGTTCTCGTCGATCACTTCACCGTCGGAGTTGACGACTTCCTGGACCACGCGTGGTCTCCACAGGGTGCCGCCGTTGACCATGGCTGAGAATGCATTGGCAAGTTGGAGTGGTGTCGTAAGGGTCGCACCCTGGCCTACGGCAATGTCCATGAGGTCTCCACCCACCCATGGCCCCTCGTCTCGGACGCGTCCGGTGGCGGCGGACTGCTCGGCACTGAACCACGCACGATCCGGGATGAGGCCGTCGCGTTCGAACGGGAGGTCGATCCCCGACGCTGTTCCGAATCCGAATGCCCTGGCGTACTCCTGGAGCAGATTCTCCTTGTCGAACCCGGAGTCGTCTCCCCGCTCCTCCCACAGTCGGAGAGCAACGTCCCAGAAATACAGGTCGCACGAAGCTTGAAGGGCGCCGTGAAGATCGAGGGGGCCGTGACCACCGGGCCACCTCCAGTCGCGCTTCGTCTGGACGGTGCCGTCGTTCAGCGTGAACTTGAACTCACCGGTGCAGCTGTACTCGTCGGTGTGGGTCGTGAGCGCCACCGGCTCCTTCTGTGTTTCCGATGCGTCGTCGCCTACCTGCTTGTCGCCCAGTCCCCTGTCGATCGGATAGAAATTTTCCTCGACGGCGAGGATGTACGGCACCACCTTGAAGGTCGAGGCGGGAGCGTAGAGACCCTGTACGGCGAAGTTCTGGAAGGCGAACACGGTGCTGAGCGACGCCCATTGCTCGTCGCTGAGACCGTCGACGAACACCGACGGGTCGTAATCGGGATATGACCCCATGGCGATGATCGAACCGTCTGTCGGGTCCTCCACCACACCCACACTTCGTATCGGACACCATTTGTCGCTGTGATAGACGATCAGGCGCTCCTCCTCGACGGCGAGAACCTGCAATGTCGATGCAAACAAGTCGTCCCTGCCGACGAAGAACTTCTCCCCGGCAACGGAAACGGTTGCCTTGAACTCGCCGTCCTGATCGACGACGGACTCCAACCTGATGAACCGTGGTTCCCTGCCCGACAGCGAAGCGTCGCCACGAAGTGGGACCTCGACCCGAACGACAGGGACACAAACGCCGTCCGAGTCGATCGGCAGACCGGGGTACAGGGATGCCAACACTGTCGCCGGGTCGATCGTCACGGGTTCCTGTTCGGTCGGATCGACGTCGTCATCGTCGACGCTCGGCGCCGAACCGTCGGTGTCCGCGGGGGTGTCGTCGGCGGATGAGGAGTCCGTCTCGGTTGCGGCCCGTCGTGCATCGTCCTCAGCCTTTGCTTGGGCGGCGGCCAACCGTTCGGGAACTGATTGGCGGGACAGCTCGACTGCCCGCTTGTCCATCTCGACCTTCCGGGAGAGCATCAAACCGTCACGCAGCGACCGCTGGAGCTGGCGCTGGACATCCGAGTCGATCGTGAGTATCAGGCTTCCCCCTGCCGTGGGTTCGACTTCCCCCGACAGCGACAGGACCTTGCGCTTGGCATCCACCTGATAGGTGACGACACCTTCGGTCCCGAGCAGCACGTCGTCATACGAACGCTCGACACCTGCCTTGCCCACCGACGTCGTGCCCTTCACATTCTCCCTGAGCAGGTCCTCTTCGTTCGGTCTCCCGATGTATCCGAGCACGTGGGCACCGATCTCCCCCTCGGGGTAGATGCGGATCGGTTGGGGAATGATGTTGATCCCGGGGAAACGCTCCCGATGCTCGACAAGGAACGTTGCCTCATAGTCGGTGATGTCGGTGGCCACCGTGACGCGTCCACCAGGAGGTGGATTCTTCAGCTGTTCGGCGATGGTCTCGGTGTCCTCATCGAGGAAGGCGGCGAGGTTCCGGGCGAGCATCTGGATCTCGTCGTTGTTGACGAGTGCCAGATCGACGATGGCCGCCAATGCCGATCGGGTGCCGGCGAGCTTGACGCCGTTGGCGGAGAAGATGTCGCCGCGAGGAGCAGGTGTGGTGACGACCTTGACCTGGTTGTTGAGCGCACGGTCTTCGTATTCGGCAGCCTCCGTGACCTGCATGGTCCAGAGCCTGAGCGTCAGCGTTGCAAGCAGCCCCGCAAACACGAGTCCGAGAATCGAGGTACGCAGTGCGCTGTTCATGTTGCCCATCCCTGGGTGCGCTGCTTGAAGATCGCACCGAACAACCAGAAAACGGGATACGCAAGCGCAAGGTTCCACAAAGCTGGGAGAACGATCTTCGCTGCCAGCGACGAGTCCTCGAACAGATTCTGACCGAACAGGGTTCCGAGCACGACGAACAGGATCTGGCTCCCGAGTGTCAGGCCGAACACGACGGCAGCGGTGAGCAACATGCTCGCCTGGAATCTTGCTCTGAGCCTCGATGACGCGTACGCCACCGTCGTGAGCGTCATGGCCCATAGACCCAGCGTCCCACTCCCCATCAGGTCGGCAAGTATCCCTGCCGTGAAGCCGATGAGAAGGTGATACTCGTTCTCCACATAGGGGCCGATCGCGATGACGACGAGCGTCACCAGCGCTGGCGGCACGCCGAGGGGCTGGATCCCACTCGACCCGAACAGGGTCGTCTGGAGCACGAGTGCGATGACGACTGCAAGAAGAGAAACGACGACTCGGGATCTGTTCATCGCGTCACCCTCCCGAATCGAGGGTCGTCGACGAACCCGATGTGGTCGTTGTCGTCGTTGTCGAATTGTCGACGACGCCGTCACTGAGGTCGGCGTCGAGGGCTGTCCACCCGATGATGACCTTCACGTAGTCGACCTCGGAGAGTCGAGCGGAAGGGTTGACGGTGGTGCGCAGAACGAATCCGACCTCAGCCTCACCGTCCCGGTCGATCGTGCCGACGACCAGCCCCGGCGGGAAACGGGAACCGTCGGTCACGACGAGATCCCCCTCGCGCACGGCCTTGGTGGCTCGGAACATCTCAAGTCGCAGCGGTCCGTCGCCTCGACCTGAGACAATCCCTGTCTCGTTGGTCGATTGGATCCGCACCCCCGCCGACATCTGAGGATCGGTGATGAGCCGGATGCGGGCGTCGTTCGCCGACACGAGATCGACCCGGCCAACGAGACCGTCCTCGTCGATGACCGCCTGCCCTGCCACGATCCCGTCGTTCGAGCCCTTGTCGATGTATCGGACATTGTCGAATGGGGACGGACCGGACGAGTAGAGCCTCGCCGTCACGGTGGGGAGCGCTCCTGGCGCTTGGATTCCCACGATCGCCTCCAACTGGCGAACCTGTTCCTCGATGGCGCCGATTTCGCGCGCCTGGGCCTGGAGTTCGCGGACCTGTGCCTCGAGCCGTTCGTTCTCGTCCCGCAACCCCGCGAGGTTCGAGACGCCGTCGATGAACCCGACGACCGGATTGGTCACCCACACGACACCCTTCTGCATCGGGGTGAAGATCGACTGCGTTCCTTCACGCAGCACGTTGGCGACGCTGTCGCCTTCGGATCGCACATCGAAGGTCGCAACGATGAATCCGATGGCAAGGAGCGACACGAAGAGAATTGTTGCCCGATTCAATCGGCGACCGGATGTGGGGAGCATCAGCGGAAGGGCACGCCCACCTAGGCGCGGCCAGACGACTGGAGGACCGCGTGCAGCACGTCGAATTCCTCAAGACACGCACCGGATCCAAGCACAACGCTGTGGAGCGGGCGGTCAGCCGTCACGATTGGCATTCCTGTCTCATGGGCGAGTCTCACGTCGAGACCCTTCAGGTAGGCGCCACCGCCGGTCAGGACGATGCCGCGCTCCATGATGTCTGCGGCCAATTCCGGTGGGGTCTTGTCGAGGGTGTACTTCACCGCGTCGACGACAGCCTGGACAGGTTCCTCGATGGCCTCGCGGACCTCTGCGCTGGACAGGACGATCGTCTTGGGAAGACCGGTGATGAGGTCACGCCCCCGTACTTCGGCTGCGGGTTCGTCCGGGTAAGGCCATGCCGAACCGATCGCCATCTTGATCTGCTCGGACGTGCGTTCGCCGAGCATCAAGCTGTATTCCTTCTTGACCCACTGGATGATCGCTTCGTCGAGTTCGTCGCCACCGATGCGCGAAGACTTCGACACGACGATTCCGCCGAGTGAGATGACGGCGACCTCGGTCGTTCCACCGCCGATGTCCACGACCATCGAACCCGTTGGCTCGTGGACGGGGAGACCGACACCGATCGCTGCTGCCATCGGCTCCTCGATCGTGTACGCACGACGGGCGCCGGCGTGATATGCCGCTTCCTCGACGGCGCGACGTTCAACGGCTGTGATGCCGGACGGGACGCAGATGACGATTCGTGGGCGAGCAGCGAATCGTCCGGTGTGCACCTTGTCGATGAAATACCGCAGCATCTTCTCCGTCACATCGAAATCGGCGATCACACCGTCTCGGAGCGGACGGATCGCCTGGATGTACGACGGGGTACGGCCGATCATGCGCTTTGCAGCCATCCCGACCTCGAGCGGCCGGTTGTCGCGCGTGTTGATCGCGACCACCGAGGGCTCGTTCAGCACAATGCCCTGGCCGCGGACAAACACGAGGGTGTTGGCGGTGCCAAGGTCGACCGCCATGTCGCGACCGGCAAATGAGAGAAGACTGTTCATGTGATCCCCGAACTGGCTGCTTGGAGTGTACCCACCGACCCATTAATCAGCCCAAAAGAATCAGAGACCGCAGGACCGGGTCAGGTGGCTTGACTGATCCCTATCCGAAGAATATTCCGAGTTCCCTCTCGGCGCTCTCGACGGAGTCTGAACCGTGGACAATGTTTTCCGTTATGACAAGACCGTAGTCGCCACGGATCGTCCCTGGGGCTGCATCGACCGGATTCGTCACGCCCATGAGATTCCGTGCCACCACAACGGCATCGGGACCGCTCCACTCCATGGCGACGACGGGACCCGACGTGATGAAGCTGACGAGATCGCCGAAGAACGGCTTGTCCGTGTGCTCTGCGTAGTGGCGACCCGCCATCTCCTCGGTGATGGTCAGCATCCTCATGTTGACGAGCTTGAGCCCCTTGCGTTCGAGCCTCCCGACGACCTCGCCGACGAGTCCCCTGGCAACCCCGTCAGGCTTGACCATGACATACGTGTTTTCGACCGACATCTGTTTCACCGTTTCCTGAGATTCGTTGAGCCCGAGAATAAGGGGAAGCGTGTTTCAGAGGACAGATGACAGAGGACAGATGAACGCTTTCCGACCTCACGCTGCTCACAGGCTCGCATGCGCCAGGACTCGTCAGCCCGCCCGTCCCCTGAGAAGGGAGAACGCCATTTCTGACTGTGGACTGTGGGCTGTGGGCTGTCGACGGGCTTTGTCATTCTGTGGGCTGGGGACCTACATTTTTGTACCCGCAGAACCCAGGGTACGCGGACACACCCGTTCTGTGGACTGTGGACTTGCTTCTAGAAGATTTCCGAGTCTTCCCAGGATGCTGCTTCCTCGTCGCCGTCGGGGTCTTCGGGGACCTCGGCTTCGTATCGCACGTGCGCCTCGGAGGAGTGATCCGCTCGCAGGTCGAACGCCTCGCGCAGGTCGCCTGCGAGGTAGAGGGACCCCGCCACGACCACACCACCTTCTGGTCCTGCATCGGCGACCGCCTCGGCGAGAGCTTCCTCGGGGGATTCGAACGCACGGGCAGGAACTTCGAGGGCGGACGCAGCATCGTGAGCGATCGTCACCGGATCGACCGCAGCCGGATCCCTGGCCCCAGCCGCGTACACCTCGGATACGGCACCAGCAAGTGGTCCGACGAGGGCGGCAGCGGACCGTTCGCCGCGGAGTCCAAGGACCAGTTTCCATGGCAGTGCGGGAAATTCCTCGTCCAGCGTCGCGGCAAGCCCGGCGAAGCCTTGCGCGTTGTGAGCACCGTCGATGATCACGACCGGGTGCCGCCGCACCACCTCGAGTCGACCGGGAGCCGTGATGGATCCGACGGCCATCGGCAGTGAGGATTCGTCGAGGGCGCGCCCCAGAAACATCTCACAGGTGGCGATCGCAGTCGCGAGGTTGTCGACCTGGTGCCGTCCGTGGATCGGCAGATAGATCTCGTCATACTCGCCGAATACGCCGGAGATGGAACATTGCCATCCGCCTACGGCGACCTGTGCGTCTGTGACGCGATAGTCGGATCCGGCCACGATCCAGTTCGCCTCGGTCGCCGACACGCGCTCTGCCACAACTTTGGAAGCCTCGCTCGGCAGCGGGCCGGTCACGAGGGTTCCCCCTTGCTTCACAATCGCAGCCTTCTCCCCCGCAATGGCAGCGATGGTCGATCCGAGGAACTCGACATGGTCGATGTCGATGCCGGTGATGACCGATACATCGGCGGTAAGGACGTTCGTGGCATCGAGTCGACCGCCCAACCCCACCTCGGTCACTCCGACGTCGACGACCGCGTTTGCGAACAGCAGGAAGGCGAGCGCCGCCGTCACCTCGAAGTAGGTGACCGTCGTGTCGTGCTCAGCCTCGTACGCAACCACGAACCACGCCATGTCCGACACGGTGGTGACAAACATGTCGCCATCGATCACACGGCCGGCGAGAGCGAAACGTTCCTCGACCGTGTGCAGGTGGGGCGACGTGAATCCACCGGTCGACAGACCGAGACTGCCGAGGATCTGCTGGATCATCCGGGCAGTTGTTGTCTTTCCGTTCGTACCCGCGATGTGGATCGACGGAACCGAGTCCTGCGGATTGCCCATGTACTCGAGCAGGCCCGAGATCCGCTCCAGCCCGGGGCGCACACCCGAGCCGATTCGTGCGTCGAGAAACGCCACGGCCTGCTCACGCGTCTTGATGACCGGTGGGGTCGGTTGGGTCACGTCATCCCAGTTCCGCGAGGTGCGACCGCTGCTTGTCGAGCTCGGCGAGCAGGTCGTCCACCCGCTTGCGCTCTGCCTCGACCACCTCTGCAGGTGCCCTCTTTGCGAAGTTCTCGTTCGCCAGTTTCGCCTGGGACTTGGCCAGGGAGTCCTCGATCTCGGCGATCGCTTTGCCGATCCTGGGCCGTTCTGCCTCGACATCCACGAGCCCATCGAGCGGGATGAACACCTCGACACCCGATGCAGACAGTCTGGTGTGCCCGGATGTCGAGTCAGGCGCCGACCCTTGCTCGGGGACCGCGCCCCCGAGCGATGCGACCTGGGCCAACCACCAACGAGGCAACTCGATTCCGGCGACGACGGTGACCGGAATCGAGACCTTGTTTGCAATGTGGTGTTGGGATCGGAACTGTCGGATACCCGTCACGATGACCTGGAGGGAGTCCATTTCCCTCGGACACGAGCACGTCGGGACCGTCGGCCACGGTGCTGCGATGAGCAGCGTGGTCCCGTCACCAAGATGACTCCACAGTTCCTCGGTCACGAAGGGAATGGCCGGGTGGAACAGTTTGAGCAGGTCTCGCAGGACGACACCGAGGGTCTGTTTCATGCTTTGGGAACGGGCAGCGTCGGCGTTCAGCGTCTTGGCCATCTCGAGGTACCAATCGAAGACCTCGGACCAGGCAAAGGTGTACAGAAGCCCGTACGCGTCGGATAGGCGGTACTCGTCGATCAGCTTGTCGAATTCGGCGGCGACATCATGGAGTCTCGACAGGATCCACGCATCCTCGTCCGCGGGTTCTTCGGGATACCCGCCGTCGGCCGGAACGTCGGTCACGTCCATGAATTCGACGGCGAACCGCATCGCGTTCCACAGCTTGTTGCCGAACCGACGGGAAGCGTCGACCCAATCGGTATTGAGCGGGATGTCGTGACCAGGGGCTGCGGACTGGACAAGGGCGAGTCGAACCGAATCGGCACCGTATTCGTCGATCATCTCGAGCGGATCGAGCGCATTGCCCGTCGATTTGGACATCTTCCTGCCGTCGGCGCTCCGGACCATCCCATGGATGACGATGTCGTTGAACGGGACCTCGCCCGTGAACTTGACGCCCATCATCATCATCCGTGCGACCCAGAAGAAGATGATGTCGAACCCGGTAACGAGCGTCGAGGTGGGGTAGTACCTCTCGAGATCTGGTGTTGCCTCCGGCCATCCGAGCGTCGAGAACGGCCATAGCGCTGACGAGAACCAGGTATCGAGGACATCCTCGTCCTGGACCAGGTCGGAGGACCCGCACGACGGACACGAAGTCGGATCCTCCATCGCAACAACGGTCTCGCCGCATTCGCAGTACCAGACGGGGATCCTGTGACCCCACCACAGCTGACGGCTGACACACCAATCCTCGAGATTCTCCATCCAATGGAAGTAGTTCTTCTCCCACCGCTTCGGGATGAATCGTGCGTCGCCGACCTTGATGGCGTCGATCGCAGGGCCGACGAGTGGCTTCACCCGGACGAACCATTGGAGCGACAAGAGCGGCTCGACGACCGTCTCGCACCGCGAGCAGTGTCCGACGGAGTGCGGGTGCGACTCGATCTTGTCGATCGCTCCCACTTCGCGCAATCGTGATCGAACGGCTTCTCTCGCCTCGAACCGATCCATACCGGCGAACTCGCCGCCTTCGGTGGTGATGCGAGCCTCGGTGTCGATGACGATGACCGTGTCGAGCCCGTGACGCTCACCGATGTCGAAGTCCAGCGGGTCGTGGGCTGGCGTGACCTTGACCGCACCCGTTCCGAACTCGGATTCGACTGCCTCGTCACCGACAACGGGAATCTCCCTGCCGAGGAGCGGAAGGATGACGGTCTTGCCGATCGCCTCGATGTAGCGCTCGTCGGTGGGATTGACGGCGATGGCGGTGTCGCCGAGCATCGTCTCTGGTCGCGTCGTTGCAACCGTGATGTGACCGGACCCGTCGCTGTACGGATACTTGATGTATGTCAGCTCCCCGGGGTCGTCCTGATGCTCGACCTCGATCTCTGACAGCGCCGTATGACATCGGGGGCACCAGTTGATGATCCGGTTTGCGCGATACATCAGGTCGTCGTTGTACAGGTCGACGAAGACCTTGCGCACGGCATTGCTCAGACCGTCGTCGAGTGTGAATCGTTCACGGCTCCAGTCAGTCGAATAGCCGAGCTTGCGGATCTGCTTGGTGATCGTCCCGCCGGACTTGGCTTTCCAAGCCCAGACCTGTTCGACAAACCGTTCCCTGCCGAGATCGTGCCGGGTGAGGCCCTCATCGCGCAGCTCGCGCTCGACGACGTTCTGGGTGGCGATGCCGGCATGATCCATGCCGGGGAGCCAGAGTGCGGCATACCCCTGCATCCTCTTGCGGCGGATGATGACATCCTGCATGGACAGGTCGAGCGCATGCCCCATGTGCAGGACGCCCGTGACGTTGGGTGGAGGAATGACGATGGTGTACGGCTCACCGTCAGGGTTGACCTCAGGTCGGAACGCTCCGGCGGCCTCCCACTCGTCGTACCAACGCGATTCGACTTCGTCTGGTTGATACGTGGGGTTCATCACGGCCTTCGCTCACTTGTCCTCCTGAACAGTCCCCGATTGTACCCGTGCGCGCACGCTCGACTGCGGGAAGCACGAAGGAGAAAGTACAAAGTACGAAGAGCGGTTCCGGGAGGATCCCCGCGTACCCTGGGTTCGGCGGGTACATACATGTAGGTCCCCAGCCCACAGAACGAAATCCAGGGCCCTTTCGGCTCTTCGAACGCCGATACACCGAATCCCGACAAGTACCGACACGCTCGCTGCGCTCGCGCCCGAACGAGCCGAGTACACGACTCACGATTCGTGATCCATCATCCATCATCCATCAAGCTGGTCCACGCAGCCGAGCCAGGAACTGTGAACTGTGAACTGAAAACTGCGAGCTGCAAGGTCCCCGATAACTAGTCACTTGGTGGAGGAATCTTTGGTTCTCCAGTCGGCGGCGGTTGATGCCGTATAGGTGGCATAGCTTCTACCGCACAGCGGTTCGGGAGCGGGCTGTCGGCCCTGAGCACCAGATGTGGTGGCATCCTCGCTCACTGGCTCGACTAGGAGGGTGAAACCCGGGGATAAAACCCCGGGTTTTCCTTTTTCGCGAACGAATCAGCAAGCTTTCCGCTTTCCGAAACCAGAATCCATCATCCACCATCCACCATCCATCATCCAATATCCAATATCCAATATCCAACAAGCGGGTCCACGTTGGATACCCAAGAACTGCGAACTGTCAACGGAGAACTGAAGGGAAACAGAGGACAGAGATGCCGGCGGAAGGCCCTAAGCGGGAAGCGTCCCGTCTTGAATCTTGAATCTTGAATCTCCGAAGGCTCATCCCTTGACGAGCTTGCCTGCCTTCCAGATGTGGGTGACACGGGCGGGGTCGCC
>CAZDIQ010000064.1:0-11883 GCA_964505525.1 uncultured Acidimicrobiaceae bacterium
CCGCCTCCTCGCCCAACGTCACGATGAGCTCTTCGTGGACGATCTTGATGACCTGCTGGCCGGGCGTGAGGCTCTTCGTCACCTCTGTTCCGACAGCTCTCGCCTCCACCCTTTCGATGAACGATTTGACGACGACGAGGTTCACGTCGGCTTCGAGGAGCGCGAGACGCACCTGCCTCAGCGCGACATTGACATCGTCCTCCGAAAGCCGCCCTTTGCTACGAAGCTTCCCGAAGACGTCCCCGAGACGCGAGCTGAGTGAATCAAACATGGAGCCGGAGTGTAAGGAAGTCCACCGTGCACAGTTCACCCTTGACCATGCACCGCTCCCGGGCCGACTTCGATTCGTCGTTCATCATCGCTCAGACAGATGTCTGACGAGCTCCTTCTCAGGGGCCCCTCTTTGGCGGTACTGTGCGAGTAGTAACCGAGAAAGGTTCGCCGTTTGAAAGACCTTGCTGAAAGTCTCAAGGCGTGGGTCGACGCCGGTCTCATCGACCAGGCGCAGGCTGACGCGATCCGACGATATGACGCTTCCCCTGCCCCAGAACAACGAACCCCTCTCGTTGCCGAAGTCCTCGGGTATCTGGGTGGTGCCATGGCCGTTGTTGCCATCTCGATCCTGGTGGGCGAATTCTGGGCCGACCTCGAGACGTGGGCGCGGCTTCTCCTTGTCCTCACCGGCACGGTCATCTTGCTCGGCACAGGATGGATGATCAGGGGTAACGACAGCGACGCCATCCGTCGACTCTCGAGCTTCGTGTTGGCCCTTGGCACCATAGGGACGGCGATCTGGTTCGGATTGTTCGCGGACGACGTTCTCGACTTCTCCGAGGAATCCGTGATTCTCGTGGCTTCGCTTGTGGGTCTGGTCGTCGGCCTCGTGATCTACAGGATGTCACCGCGCCCGTTGCAGCAGATTCTGCTGATCTCAGGAGCCATAGCCGTGGCCTTGTCGGGCCTTGGTCATCTGGATCAACCACCCGAATCGTTCTACGGCCTCGCCATATGGGGAATCGGGATCGCGTGGTTGCTGCTTGGCTGGGGTGACCTGCTGCCGCCGCAACGCACGGCCTATGCCCTCGGGTCACTTGCAGTCCTGTTCGGGCCCCAGATCATGGGTTTCGACGGCAGCGCCTGGCCCGTTGTCCTCGGTGTGGCGACCGCTGGAGGGCTGCTCGCACTCAGCGTCATTCTTCGCAGCACGGTCCTGCTCGGTTTCGGTGCCGCCGGCATATTCATCTACGCCCCACAGGTGGTCTTTTCGTTCTTCGGCGACACGATTGGTGTGCCCGTCGCCCTCTTCATCACCGGTGTGGTGCTGCTTGCCGGCGCGCTGCTCGTGGCTCGACTCAGAACAAGCGTCACAGCAGAGCCCGACACATCGGAACACGATGAGTCCTGAAAAACGCACCTGGATCTCTGTGGGTGGGGCAGTCCTCGTCGTCGTGGTGGTTACGGCGATCATCTTCGTGTTCGGCGTGATCCCTCTTCCGAAGTACCCCTCCCTTGCCGACCAACCTGATCCTTCGATTCCAGGGACCGTCGCATACCTCGTCTCGGACGAGGACTCGTGCCTGTTCACGGTCCTCGCAAGCGGTGATGTCCAGCGGGAGATTTGGTGTGGGAGATCATATGTCCAGGATCCTGTCTGGACTTCTGATGGCCTCCTCGCGTTGACCGATTGGAGTAGCGAAGGCGCATGGGTGTTGATCGATGTGTCGACCGGCGTACAGGTGGCTCGTATCCCATTCGGGGACGAACCGATTCCGGATCTCACCGGCGAACGACACGAGCGCGCTGACGGAGCCTTCGTAAGCACGGAGCAATACGGCAACGGCACCACTGAGGTCAACGTGAGGCTTCCTGACGGTTCGCTCCACACAGTTCTGTCGGTCACGGACGCGCCGCGTGACTACCACTTCGCCCAGGTCCAGTGGTCACCCGACGGTGCATGGATCCTCGTCACCGACAGTGCGGGACGCCTTCTGGTTGTCGGTGCCGACGGCACACCGGGGGCGCGAATCCTGGCTGAGGGTCTCGATGGTTGGGGTACACAGGCGGCTTGGTACATCCCGGGCGACGACACGCACACCATCGACGTCCAGCCCTGATCCCGACGCGCCGAAGATCCTTCCCGTTCTTTCCACGTAGACCTCTGACCTCTGGCTTCGGACTTCCGGCTTTCGTGGTCGGTAAAGTGACCTCATGAACCTGACCGTCATAGATCACCCACTCACGCGCCACTATCTCACGGTGCTTCGTGACAAAGACACACCACCGCCACAGTTCCGTGAAGCGGCAAAAGGTCTCACGTACACGCTCGTCCTTGAGGCGACCAAGAGAGTGCCACTCGAGACGTTCGACATCGAGACTCCTCTCGAAACCACGAAGGGCTACCGGTTCTCGAACGTGGTCGTGGTCCCGGTTCTCCGTGCCGGTCTTGGCATGCTGTCGGCCGTGCTCGAGACGATCCCGAACGTGAAAGTGGGATTCGCCGGTGTCGCTCGTGACGAGGCGACCGCACTCCCCCAGGAGTACTACTCGAAGCTGCCCGACCTGTCGGGCGCAACCGTGATCATCTGCGAACCGATGCTCGCCACAGGCGGGTCACTGAGCTGGGCCGTGGACAAGGTGAAGTCGTCAGGAGCGACCGACGTGACCGCGCTATGCGTCGTCACTGCTCCCGAGGGTGTCAAGCGGATGTATCAGGATCACCCCGACGTCCAGATCATCGCCGCTGCGTTCGATCGTGAACTCAACGACGACTTCTACATCGTTCCCGGACTCGGCGACATGGGCGACCGCCTCTTCGGGACGCTGTGACGGCGGATCCGGACAAGGACTTCACCGACGCCGTCATCGCCGTCATCGAGGCGATTCCTGCAGGCACGGTCACAACCTATGGGGAGATCGCGGCTGAGGCCGGCTTCCCTGGAGCAGCACGAGCCGTCGGGAACCTGCTGAGGGTCACCCCCGGTCTGCCATGGTGGCGTGTGATCGCGGCATCGGGAAGACTTGTACCGGACAAGGAAGCCGACCATGCTCAAAGGCTCCGCGCCGAAGGTGTACGCATTGTCAAAGGCAGAGTCGTGATGAAGGACAGTCGATGACCTTCTCGATGGTCGAGCTCATCGGAGCCAAACGCGACGGCGGCGAGCTGCCAGCCGACGCTCTCGCGTGGATCATCGAGGAGTACACCGCCGATCGGATACCCGACTACCAGCTCTCCGCCCTCCTCATGGCGATCGTGCTCAACGGCATGACCGCTGCCGAGCTGGCGCCCTGGACACAGGCCATGCTTCACTCCGGCGACGTTCTCGATCTCTCGAAGGTGAACAAACCGAAGATCGACAAGCACTCCACTGGCGGCGTCGGCGACAAGATCTCCATTCCTCTCGCTCCAATCGTCGCTGCATGTGGCGTTGCCGTTCCCATGATGTCTGGACGAGGTCTCGGCCACACAGGTGGGACCCTCGACAAGCTCGAGTCGATCCCCGGATTCTCCACCCAGGTCGACGCTCACGACTTCGATGACCAACTCAACGACATCGGCGTCGTCATGGTCGGCCAGACCGAAAGGCTCGTCCCCGCGGACAGGCGGATCTATGCGCTCCGCGATGCCACCGGAACGGTCCCGTCGGTACCGCTCATCTCGTCTTCGATCATGTCCAAGAAGCTCGCGGAAGACCTCGACGGGCTCCTTCTCGATGTCAAGGTAGGAAGCGGCGCATTCATGAAGACCCGTGAGCATGCGACGGAACTCGCCGAAACGATGGTCGGCTTGGGGACCGCACACGGGACGCCTGTAACAGCGCTTCTCACCAACATGGACCAGCCCCTCGGCCGCATGGTCGGGAACGCCAACGAGATCGTCGAGTCAATCGCGGTTCTCAAGGGACACGGGCCACCCGACGTCACCGAGCTCACCACCCGGTTCGCCACCGAAATGCTTGCCCTCAGCGGATCATTCAGTGAAGAAGAGGCAGAGGCACGCGTGCAAAGGGTGATCGATTCCGGCGACGCGTACGAGGTTTTCCTGAAACTCGTTGAACGTCAAGGTGGGGACCCGGCATCGATCGAGGACACGAAACTCCTCCCCAGGGCGCCAAACACTGCAACAATCACGGCGGACCGCGATGGGTACGTCGAACGGTGCGATGCGTACGAGGTTGGGCTTGCCTCAGTGCGGTTGGGGGCCGGGAGGGCGTTGAAGGAAGACGACGTCGATCCCGGGGTCGGTTTGGAGATATGCGTGAGCGTCGGGGACGAAGTGGCGGCTGGCGACCCGCTTGCGATCATCACGTACAGGGACGAAGCGAGGCTCGCGAGCGCAAAGAGTGTGCTTGGACAGACATTCGTGATCACCGATGAACCAGTCGTGCGGAGCGAATTGATTATGGGAGAGATTCGATGAACTACCACACCCTGATGGCGGCAGCGGCATCGATCCGCATGTACACCGGCGTTGACCGATATGACGCTGCCGTCGTACTCGGTTCCGGTCTCGGCCCGTACGCAAAGACCTTCCAAGACGCCATCGAGATCAAGTACGAGGACATCCCGGGCTTCCCGACACCCAAGATCGTCGGCCACTCCGGCTCGCTCGTGTGCGCCCCGATCGGCAATCGGAACGTGCTGTTGTTCGCCGGTCGCGTCCACGCCTACGAGGGATGGGATATGGACGACCTCGTGTTCGGCGTCCGGACGGCCGTGGCATGCGGCGCCAAGAGGGTGCTCCTCACCAACGCCGCCGGTGGTGTCAACGCCGCCTATGAACCCGGTGATCTCGTCATGATCTCTGACCATCTCAACCTGACGGGGAGGAATCCGCTTCTCGGCGACAACGACGATCGGCTCGGTCCGCGCTTCCCCGACATGTCGAGTGTGTATTCGGCTGATCTGCGGGCACAGCTCGCCGAGACATTCCGTTCGAACGGTCTCACACCGCATGAAGGCGTGTACGCATGGTTCCTCGGCCCGACCTACGAGACTCCCGCCGAGGTTCAGATGGCCAAGACGCTCGGCGCCGACCTTGTCGGCATGTCGACCGTCCCTGAAGCGATCGCCGTCCGACACATGGGAGCAGAGGTCCTCGGCATCAGTCTTGTCACGAACCTCGCCGCTGGCATCTCGGATCAGCCTCTGTCCCACGAGGAAGTGACCGAGACGGCCAACGAGGCGAAGGACCGCTTCACCAAGGTCGTCGACGACTTCCTTCCGACCCTTGTGGACGTCGAACATCGCAGGTGACCTGGGCGCGGATTCAAGCAAGGTCGCGACCGCTCGTAACATAGGTGTCGGATCACAACCCACCACACCCATCACAGGAGCGACATTTCATGAATATCGCGGTCTGCGTCAAGCAGATTCCCGACCCGGCGACGCCGTACGAACTCGACGGTGAAAACCACTGGGTCATCAGACCGGAGGATCAGGTCCTGGACGACACGGACCGATCAGGCGTCGAGATCGCCCTCCAACTCGCCGAGGCGACGGAAGGGACCGTCACGCTCTTCTCGATGTCGCCATCAGGGTCACTCCAGGGGATCCGCCAGGCGCTCGCCATGGGTGCGGATAAGGCGGTCCTCATTGACGACGCCTCGCTCAAGGGTTCCGACGCCCTCACAACCGCAAGGGTGCTCGCAGCAGCGATGCAGCAGGAAGGCTTCGACCTCGTGGTGGCTGGAACGGAATCGACCGACGGTTACTCGGGGGTCATGCCACAGATGCTGTCTGAACTGCTCGATGTACCGTGTCTTTCGTTTGCCCGCAAGGTCGAGGCAGGAGCGGGAGAAGTCACCATCGAGCGCCAGACCGCATCGGGATACGACGTCGTCACCTCACCGATTCCGGCACTCATCACGGTCACGGCAGGCATCGAGCCGCGGTATCCGACATTCAAAGGAATCATGCAGGCCAAGTCGAAGCCCGTCACCACCCTCACGGCTGCCGACCTCGGCGTCTCTACGGACCCTGGTCAGGTCATACAGGCGGTCGAACCGGTGGCTGCACGTCAGGCAGGGACCATTGTCGAGGACGACGGTGAAGCATTCGCACAGATCGTCGAGATGCTCGAACAAGTGAAGGTGATCTGATGGGGATCTGGGTATTCGCAGAGGATCGCGACGGGTTGCCGACGGCAGGGGCACTTGAACTCGTCACCAAGGCACGGACGCTCGGAGAAGTGTCCGTGTTCTACGTCGGCACTGGCTCTGATGCGGCGTGGGCGACGCTCGGAGACCATGGAGCAACCACCGTACACCAGCTCGACACCGGTGACACGTTGCCCTCGGGTCCCGCCGCCGCCGCGCTCGCCGGACTGGTTGGCGATGCCGACCTTGTCCTGTTCGGTATGGGGAACACGGATCGCGATGTCGCCGGTCGCCTCGGAGCACGCCTCGGCAAGCCCGTTGTGTCAAACGCTCTCGACGTATCACTCGACGACGGCGCGTCGGTGAAGACGGAGATCCTCGGCGGCACACTAGGGATTACCACCGCGATCACCGCTTCGAGCCCTGCAATCGTGGTGACCCGTCCCAAGGCATTCGTGGCCGAGGCCACGGGGGGTGCGCCTGCCACGGTGCAGTCGGTTGCAGTACCGGACGCAGGGCGTGCGAGCGCGGCAACGGTCACCGAACACCACGTGGAGCAGTCCGAAGGTCCGTCGCTCGAAGCCGCAAGCGTGATCGTGTCGGGTGGACGCGGTTTGGGGAGTGCCGACAAATTCGACATGATCGCAGAGCTCGCCGGTCTCCTGGGAGGTGCCGTCGGCGGCACACGTGCCGTCGTGGATGCAGGTTGGGTGCCCTACAGCTACCAGGTCGGCCAGACGGGCAAGACGGTGAAGCCATCGGTGTACATCGCCTGCGGAATCTCGGGTGCGATGCAACACATCGTCGGCATGAAGGGCTCTGCGACCATCATCGCCATCAACAAGGACGCCGACGCACCGATCTTCGCCATTGCGGACCTCGGCGTCGTCGGCGACGTCCACAAAGTCGTCCCCCAACTCATCGAAGCCCTGAAGGCCCGAGGCTAAGTTTCCGCGTACCCTGGGTTCGGCGGGTACATATATGTACTCCCCAGCCCACAGAACGGGTTTCCGCGTACCCTGGGTTCGGCGGGTACATATATGTACTCCCCAGCCCACAGAGCGAGACAGCACGCTGTCCGCTCTCCGTATTGGATGATTGATCATGGATGATGGATCGGTTGTGGATGACCGCGGATTCAGGAGCAGTTCTGTGGACTGTGGACTCGCCCGTCAGGGTGAAAGCGGCCTGGAAACCAGCTGGGTGGTGCCGTGGTCTGTCTTGACGAGACCGAGAATCTGATCCGACAGGACGGCGTATTTTCCGTTGAACGTCGGACGGATGCCGGTCCACGCTTCCGTGTCAGGGTCGAACCATGCCAGGGTCCAGCAGACGGCCACGACCCCGCGGGCAACAGGTCGCATCTGTGGATAGCACTCCCCAAAGGGAATCGGCACGTCGTCGATCAACCGCCACTCGCCGGATGTGTCGTCAAGAACGGCGGACTGGGACTCATAGTTCACTGCAACCAGACCGAAGCCATCGACCCATCCGATGGACGAAGCCTGCCCATCGATGGGGATCTCCGGCAGCTCGGTCCAACCGCCGTCCGTGGTGGATGCGAACACCCTGGGGAAACGGCTCCCGATAATCCAGTTCCTGTCGTCCTGCATAACACCCGCCACGTAGATGGTGGAACCGTCGGTCGTCACACCACCCACATCAATGCCATCGGGTAGTGGGTCGCGCTCGGTCCAGACACCGGACTCAAGGTCGAGGGAGAAGACCAACGAATCGCGCATCACGAGGACGAATTGACCGTCGACGACCGCTGAGCCCAATGTGTACCAGATTCCCTGAAGGGGATATCGACCGATTTCTCGCCAAGTGAGGTCACTGGTGTCGAACATCCATGTGGTGCCGTAGCCCGTCACTGTGACCACGACATGGCCTGCGGACATCATCTCAAGGTAGGAGAAGTACGCCCCCAGCTGTCCTTCTGAGGGAGGAGGTTGACCTTCGAGCCATGTCCCATCCGGGCGTATGAATCTGGTGGCCGTGGCGCTGATGACCGCCATGCCCTCATCAGTCCCAACGACGAGGGCGTTCACCGGGATGTCCAACTCAAGGTCAGCGACGACCTCCCACCCCTCCGGGACCTTCGATGTGCCTACCTGGCGGTCTACCCCGAACAGCACAGTGCCAGGTGCGGCGGCGAGGTCATCGATCCAGGTGTCGACCGGACTGTCGAAGTACTTCGGTTCAAGACCGACTGCGGACCAGGTGCCTTCCAGCGCCTCGGTCCCCCGTTGCGTGGCGAACGCCGCAGCAACCTCCGCCACGTGTTCCGCAGGAACGACTCTGTATCCGGCCATCTCCAGCATCGGAGCAGACAGGGCAGTCTTCTCGAACTCGAAGAGCCAGTGATTCTGCACCAACGCAACGACGGCCACTTCCGAACCGAAATCGCCGAACACCTCGTCGAGACGGCTGGCCATGAACGACCTCATATCGAATGGCTTCGGGGCAACCGGGACCCTTGCAGTCTCAGGGATGGGCGTGGACGCCGGAGTCCGGTTCGTTGGGAACGGCTGGGTCTCGGGTTCCGTCCGTTCACCGATGCCGCCCGAGAATGCAAGGACCCCGAAGACGGCAATTCCTGCTGTTGCCACCAGCGCGGCGATCCACGGTCGGCGGTTGGGCGACTTGGAAGACCATCCGCCGAGACCGTCGATCGGCGGCGGATTGAGATGCTCCAATGACTCCTTCACGATCTCACCGTGGCGACGGCCGTAGGTATCGATATCGATCGCTGGTCGGATCTCCAGTTTCCTTGTCAACGTCCTGCGACCCCTCATGAGGTGGGTGCGGGCGGTCGACTCGGAACACGCGAGGATCGCGGACAGGTCGGCGACCGACCGGTCCTCGAGATGGAACAAGGCGACCGATTGCGCTTGTCTACGAGGAAGACCCCTGACTGCAGCCCAGAATTCCTCGGTTTCGGCAGGAAGGTCGGGACCGACCCTCATGGTGTGCGGCTGCTCGTCGATCGTGCGCTGCTCGGCGTACCGCACCCTCCGTTTCGATCGCACCTTGTCTGCCATGACCGAGCGAATCCACACCGCGGGGTCGTCGATCGCCTCCCACGACTCAAGCGCTGCGGCGAAGGAACCATGCGTGACGTCCTCGGCACGGGACAGGTCACCGGTCAGGACACGTGAAAGCGCCAGCACAGCACGGTATTCCTGCCCATAGAACGCCTCGAACGACAGCGACTCCGTCTCGGGCTCATCACCGGTGAAGGTACCGGTCGATGCCCCGCCGAATGAAGCTGGACCCCCTGCGGGAATCTTTGGATCGCCGCTCATGGACGAACGGTAGCTCAGAGTTCAGCGGAGAGGTCCTGCTATCTAGATGATGGATGATGGATGATGGATGATGGCCACTGTTTCAGATGACTGATGAGCCGTTCTGTGGACTGTGGACTGTGGACTTGCTTCTTAGGGAAGCGGCAGGGAAATCAGCTGCGTGATGCCTTCGCGTGTCTGCACGAGACCGAGCACCTGATCCGACAGGACGGCGTACTTTCCGTTGAGTGTCGGACGGAAGCCGGTCCACGCTTCCGTTTCAGGGTCGAACCATGCGACCGCCCGACAGATGGCCACCACCCCGTGTGCAACACGGTGGGTCTGGGGGTTGCACAGCTCGTAGTCAAAGGGTGCGGCTTCGACCAATCTCCATTCGCTGGATGCTTCGTCCAGAACGGCAGACTGAAAGTCATGGTTCAATGCGACCGGACCGAGACCGTCGGTCCATCCGATGGACAGTCCCTGCCTGTCGATGGGAATCTCTGGCAGCTCGGTCCAACCGCCACCAGCAATGGATGCAAACACCTTGGGAGAGAGGCGTCGGACAATGCCGCTACTTCCGTCGTGCACGATGCCTGCGACGTAGATCGTGGAGCCGTCGGTCATCACGCTGGCTGCCTCGAGGCCATCGGGCAGCGGGTGGCGCTCGGTCCAGATGCCGGACTCAAGATCGAGTGCGAGTACCAGCGAGTCACCAATCGAATGTTCGGTCGCCCCGACGACCACGAGTTGACCATCCACGAACGCCGACCCCGATGCGTATCCGCGGAGAGGTCGGGGTTCGACTTCGCGCCAGGTGAGATCGCCGGTGTCGAAAATCCATGTGGCGCCCAAGTCGGCGCCAGTAGCGACGACCACGTCGCCGGCGGACACGATCTCAATGTCGGAAAAGTGCATACCGAGCGCACTTTCGGGTGGAGGTGGTTGGCCTTCGACCCAAGTCCCGTCCGGGCGGATCAAAGTGGTGGCGTCGCCGCTGATCACCACTATGCCCTCGTCAACGCCCACAACCTCGGCAAACCCAGGGATATCCGTCGGAAGGTCGGCGACGACCTCCCACCCCTTGGGGACGCTCAATGCGCCTTCCGAATTGTTCACCCCCAACACCACGGCACCGGGTGCGGCTGCGAGATCATCCAACCAAGTCTCGGTGGGACTGTCGAAGTACTTCGGTTCAAGACCGACGGCGAACCAGACGCCTTCCAGCGGATCGCTATCCCGCCACTCGGCGAACTCAGCCGCGACCTCTGCCACGTGAGCCGCAGGGACGATTCTGTATCCGGCCAATTCGAGCATCGGCGCGGACCACGCGATCTTCTCGAACTCGAAAAGCCAATAACTCTGAACCAACGCAAAGACCGATACATGCGGACTGAAATCGCCGAATATCTCGTCGACGCGGCTCGTCATGAACCAGTTCATCTCAAAGGGGCGCGAGCCGACACGGACCGCAGTGGTCTCAGGGGTCGACGTCGAAGGCGGGGTCTCGATCGTTGGGACCGGTCCGGTCTCGGGTTCCATCGGTTCACCGATGCCACCCGAGAACGCAAGGACCCCGAAAACGGCAATTCCTGCGACGGCGGCGGCAGCGAGGATCCACGGTCGGGGGTTGGTCGACTTGGAAGACCATCCCCTCAGATCGTCGATCGGCGGAGGATTGAAGTATTCCAACGACTCCTTCACGACCTCGCCGTGACGACGGCCATAGGTATCGATATCGATTGCGGGTCGGATGTCCAATCTCCTGGTCAGCGCCCTGCGACCTTTCACGAGGAGGGCGCGGGCGGTCGACTCGGAACTCGCAAGGATCAGGGATAGGTCGGCAACTGACCGATCCTCGAGGTGGACCATGGCGACCGCTTGCGCTTGCGTACGCGGAAGATCCCTGACCGCACGCCAGTAATCCTCGGTTTCTGCAGGGAGGTCGGGGCCGATCCTCAGGGTGTGGGACTGCACATCCGTCACCCGCTGCTCGGCGTCTCTCACTCTCCATCTTGAGGGTGCCTTGTCGGTGACAACCGATCGAATCCACAGCGAGGGGTCGTCGATCGTCTCCCACGTTTCAAGGGCGGCTACGAAGGATCCATGGGTGATGTCCTCGGCACGAGACAGATCACCGGTCAGGACACGAGAAAGCGCCAGGACGGAGTGATACTCCGATGCGTAGAAGTCCTCGAACGAAAGCCGGTCCGTGTCGGTCGAGGTCTCGTCGACGGACACTGGAATCCCCCAGGGCATGGTTGGATCGCCGTTCATGGCACAACGGTACTTGAGAGTTCAGCGGAGGGTCTGAAGCCTTGAAACCGCGGAATATGGATGATGGATCAGGGGACGGACGGCAGAGGACAGATGAACGACTTTGGACCGTGGACCGTGGACTGTGGACTGTGGACTGTGGACTGAAACCGGGGCTCATTTCTGTCATAGGCGTGCGATACGTTGTCTCAATGTTGGAAGCAACGCACATCGATACGTATCGG
>CAZDIQ010000065.1:0-11559 GCA_964505525.1 uncultured Acidimicrobiaceae bacterium
AGAGGATGAGCTGGAGAAGGTGCTGGGCTGAGCCTGCGGAGATCCAAGATCCAAGATTCAAGATTCAAGATCGCGATCCGCTTCCCGCTTTGCACCAGCACCCAGTCCTCTCCCGGCTTGGTGTATCCGCGTACCCTGGGTTCTGCGGGTACATAAATGTGGGTCCCCAGCCCACAGAACGAATCCAGAGCGCTAGCCGCCCTTCCTTGCCCGCTTTCCGCGATGACCGCTGTCCTGGGTCATCTGTCCTCTGAGAAGATGATCCATCATCCAGAATCCATCACTCGTGATCAAGGATGAACGATAGACGATCAGGTTTCGCGTTTCGGATAGCGGAAAGCGTCTGTCCTCTGTCTCCTTTCCTCTGAGAGCTGTCAGAGTTGCGTGTCAGCTGCGAATCTGATGGAACGTTTCGAGGGCGGTATGCGTGTCACTTCGAACACCTTTTGAGGGAGTCCACAAGATGGACGGTGAGGAATGACGACGGACGAGATGGCGAACAGCAAAGTTCCGGCGATTGTGGGGTTCGACGGGTTCTATCAGATGCACCGCGATCGACTCTGTCGTGCTCTCGACCTGACAGTCCGAGATAGGGACCTGGCGATCGAAGCCATCGACGAAGCGATGGCACGAGCAGCCCAACGATGGGACGTCGTCGGTAGTTACGACTCGCCCGAGGGATGGGTCTATCGGGTGGCGCTGAACTGGGCCCGGTCGGTGTTCCGGAGGCGTCGGCCGTTGCCGTGGCGGGGCGACGAGCTGTGGGACACATTGCCTGACCCTGACATCTCTCGGGCCGTTGCCGATCTCCCGATCAACCTCCGAGTTGTCGTGGTGGCTCGGTTCTACCTCGACTGGTCAGTGCTGCAGATCGCCGAGGGTTTGGAGATCCCCGCAGGAACCGTGAAGAGCCGCATTCATCGAGCGTTGGCACGCCTCGAATCAGACCTTGGAGGCACCCATGACACAAATTGAAGATCGCGTTCGCTCGGGACTCAGGGCTGAGGCCGACGCCGTCGCAAGAGTCGCGGCCACCCAGGAGTCGACGCCTGACCGGCCGAGGATCTCGGTGTCGGGAGCGATAGCGGCTGTTGCCTTGGCTGTCGTGGTATTGGTTGGCTTTGGTGGCGTGCTTCTGCTCACCGGAGGCGTTGGTGGCGTGGCAAGCGACCCCCTCCCGACGTCGGTTCCCACCGTGGGCGATCCCGGCAGTGCATTCGAGGGGGTCTGGATTTCTCAGAGCGATGCCGAAGGCGGCACCGAGACTCTGACCGTCGTGGTCTCGGCGGACGGCACCGTCGAAGTGGTGGTACGCAACACCGTCGCGACCGTGTGCTCGGGAACTGCGTCTACCATGACGGGCAAGGGCACCATCGAGGACGGAACCCGGCTCGTCATCCCCGAACCGGTGTACACGTGCGACAACGGAACCCAGCCCGCGACCTTGAGCGGCCCGCCTTTGCAGAATGGATTCCGTGCTTGGACCCTGGTCCTCGACGCTACGACCGACACTCTGTCGGACGGGATCGGTGGCGTGTGGCTGCGAGAAGGGGCAGTGGAACCGACTCCTGACCCACAGGTCTCCGACCCCGGTTGGCCGCAAACGAGCCTCGAGGAAGTGGGCGAAGCCCAAGAACGCGCCGACGCTGGCGATCCCGAATTCACCTGGCAGGTCGATCCGCACCTGGCATCGGATGACGCCTTCGCATATCTTGAGATACCCGGCCAGGTCGCACTTGTCGACCGGTTCCTCCGTGAGGTGCTCGGCTGGGAGGCGTACGTGCTCAACAATCTCGAAGGTTCCGAGTGGGACTTCACCGACAACGGTCACTTCGACACTCGATTCCTTCGGTGTGTTGCGGGTACCACCAACCCGCTTTACCCACCGCGACCCGATGGACCGGCCGCCGCGTCATGCGCACCGACGCTCGATGACCTCCGCTATGAGTCAGTGAGCCTCGACCTCGTCCAACCCGACCGCATCGGCCCGACGGGGATCTGGGTGGTGAACGGGTGGCGCCCGGTGCCGTTCGCGCAGGCCGACCCAGCGGTTACGAAGGCACAGGCGACACAACGTCTGGAGGACTTCCTCGCTGCGCGGATCGCCGGTAGAGGCGCCGAGGGTTACGTCGACATCGACGGCGCATGGCTCTCGGGAGAGGTTCCACTCCTGTACGCCACCACCTCCGGCGCCCGATACGAGCGATTCGAGTTCGAGATCGTGGGCGAACCTTGGTGGCCCTTCGGGGTAGTCACCTTCTCGGTCAGGCTGTTTGCCGACGGAGGCACGACCGTGGTCGAGCAGGAGATCTACTCGGATTGGAACGCTGGCCGGTCGGCGGGAGTCGAGGGTGCTTTGTGGATCTCCAAGACCACGACCGAAAACGGCCAGCCGGTACCCATGGTCTTCGCGGCTGACGGTCGGGGAATTCGCAATGGCGAGGTCACATACTCGTCGCCGGACCCCTGGGGGTGGGGAATTTATGACGAAGATGTCACCACAGGCTTCCGCAGCTTCTCCGATTCTCTCGTCGCCTGGTTCGAATGCGCGCAATTCTCGGTGCCGACCGGCGCAGCTGCGTTTGCGCAGGCGATCAGCACCGATCCCAATCTCGAGTCCACCGTGCCGGTTGCCGCACGCGTCGGCGGCTTCGAGGCCGTATCGATCGACATCGACCTCGCCCCCGGCGACAGGTTGTGCCTCGCCGGATTCGGGGGCGACTATTACTACCGGTTCGAGTCGCAGGCACTGCGTATACGTCTGTACCTCGTCGATGTCCCAGAGGGGATGTCGATGGACACCCTGATGATTGCGGTCATGGCACCCGACGGGCGGTTTGCGGAAGTTGTCGAACAGATCCAACCGGTCATCGACTCAATCGAGTTCCACCCCGGACGATGAAGACACGACGGTTCAGCTCTCAGCTGTCAGCTCTCAGCCCTCACCAAGGATCTCGCGCGATCGTTCCTCTGAGAACATGATCCATCATCCATGATCCATCGTTCATCCATACATGTCTGTCCTCTGTCATCTGTCCTCAGTCATCTGGGATTCGCCACCATCGCCAGTTGGCGCGATTGCGCGACCAGGCGGTTGTCTTCGTCCCACATCAGGCCGTCTTCTTCGATGTAGCCGCCTGTTACGAAGCGGCTTCGGAATTCGCATTTGATGAAGCCCTTGGGGTACGGATCGCGCACATGGACGGTGAGTTCGAGCGTCGGCGTCCAACCGACCGGCAGACCCGAGGTGAAGGCGGTCGGTGGGAAGGCATCGCTCGCGAGCATGAGGGCGTGTGCATCGAGGGGTTCATCATCGAGGAGTGTGAACCACCCTTCGAGTGCCGCATCGCCATACGGACCTGTGCTGAACAGGTCCGCAAGTCGTGGACCGGGGCGCATGTCGACCATGCCGACGAACGGCGGTGGAAACGGAGCTTCAGATGCTGGCAGGGCACGGACACACTGGTCGGGGGGCGGAAGGTCATAGGGTGTCGCATCGGACAGCACGATCTCGATCGGTCCGTCCTCCTGCTCGGCGAACGTACCGAGCGTCTCGAGGAGCGTGCGTTCGTCCTGGATGAGTCGGGCCCGCACCACAGACAGTCGGCGTCCCGATCTGACCACTTCCGTTTCGATCGAGATGGGCCCCGGGTGACCGGGGTACGTGAAATGTCCCGTGATGGTGACAGGAACACGATCACCGGCCGCAAGAGACGAGGCCCGCGACGCAATGGCGAGCATGTAGCCGCCGTTGGTCCTTCCGACGATGTCCCAGCCATCGATGAATTCCCCTGTCCACCGCCCGTCGCCTTGTGGGATGACGTTGGTGGCGGCCCGGTACCCGCCCGTGCTACTCGGCATCAAGCAGGAGGTTCTCGTATTCGGCCCGCACGACCTTCTTGTCGAACTTGCCGGTGCCGGTCTTGGGAATCTCGTCGATGAAGATGATCTCGTCAGGCATCCACCAGCTTGCGATCCGTGGTTCGAGATACTCCCTGATCGAATCGGCAGTAACGTCGGATCCCGGTTTCGCCACGACGAACGCCGCCGGCCGCTCCTGCCACTTGGCGTGCTTGAGACCGATGACCGTGGCTTCGGCCACGCCCGGGTGACCCATGATCTCGTTCTCGACATCAAGCGACGAGATCCACTCTCCACCCGACTTGATGACGTCCTTGGCGCGGTCGGTGATCTTGACGTAGCCGTCGGGTGTGATCTTGCACACATCCCCCGTACGCAGCCACCCATCGGTGAACGACTGCCACGACCGGTCGTCCTTGTAGTACTCGGCAGCGATCCACGGGCCCCTGATCAACAACTCGCCGAACGCTTCACCGTCATGGGGGAGCGGCTCGTTGTTCTCGTCGACGATCTTGACGATGATCCCCGGAATCGGACGACCGGCGGTCTCAAGGACGTCGAGCTTCTTGTCCCACGGCCAGTCCTCCATCCACGGTTTCAACGTCGCCGCGGACGCCACGGGGTTCGTCTCCGTCATGCCCCATCCCTGCACGACCCTCACACCCCGCTCGGTCATGAACCAGTCGATCATCGACCGTGGGACCGCAGAACCACCACAGAACAGCGCCTTCATGTACGACAGGTCGATGTCGGGGTTTTCCTCGAGGTGCTGTTGGATCCCGAGCCAGACGGTCGGGACGCCTGCGGACAGGGTGACGTGCTCGTTGACGAACAGATCGACGATGGCCTTCCCCGACAGGTTCGGTCCCGGGTACGTTAGCTTCGCACCGACGGCCACCGCCATGAACGGGTAGCCCCAGGCCGCGGCGTGGAACATCGGGACCACGGGCAGGACACAGTCGTCGGCGTCGAGCGGGTTGGCCATGAGATTCGACACGGTGTGCATGTACGTGGAGCGCTGCGTGTAGGCAACACCCTTCGGGTTCCCCGTCGTCCCCGACGTGTAACAGAACATCATCGGGCTGCGTTCATCAAGCAGCGGCCACTCGGTCTGTGGCTCGACATCGGCAATGAGATCCTCGTACGCAATGGCACCGCCGATGCCACACCGGTCGGCCTCGGGACCCATGATCACGAAGTGCTCGACGGTTTCGAACTTGTCGATGAGCGGGGCGATCGCCGGAGCGAGATCGGGATCGATGAAAATCGCCTTGTCCTTGGCGTGGTTGACGATGTAGACGAGCTGTTCGGGAAACAACCTGATGTTCAGCGTGTGACAAACACGACCCGTGTTCACCGTTGCCCAGTACAGCTCGTGGTGCCGATGGTTGTTCCAAGCGAAGGTTCCGACCGGCTCACCCTGGGCAACGCCGAGCTTCGATTCGAGCGCCGTCGCAAGCTTGCGTATCCGGACATCGGTTTCGGCATAGGTCGACCGGTAGATCGAGAGATCCGACTCGACCGAGACGATTTCCTGTTGCCCGTACTGCCACACGGCGTTGTCGTACAACGTGCTCATAAGGAGCGGAAAGTCGTCCTGCATGTGCATCGGGGTTCTCCCAGGTCGGTGTTCCTTGTTGCTGCCACGATACGCCACACGCACACGCCTTGAGTCCAACATTGACGTGCGCTTACGTGGTCGCGAGCGCGTAGCCTGATGATGATGTTTGGTGCCCGATTCGACGATGCCATAGCTGGCAATTCCTTTGTGCTCGATGACCCGATCGACGAGCTCGTCGCGCTGACAATCGACGATGTGATTCCGACGCTCGAGCGGGTGCGTGCGGCGAGTCGGGCCGGGTATTGGGTCGCCGGCTACGTGACATACGAGGCGGCCGCGGCGTTCGATGAGGCGCTCGTGACCCATGCAGGCAACGGTCAACCCTTGGCGTGGTTCGGGGTGTTCGGCTCACGGGAGGGAGTGGATCTCCCTCGTGGCGCCGGGCCATCGGATGCGTATTCGGTGTCGGGCTGGACCCCTTCCGTATCGAGACGCGACTATGGCGAGCGGTTCGACACCGTCCGTTCGCACATCAGGCATGGGGACACCTACCAGATCAACCTGACGTTCCCTCTGACGGCGGCCTTCGCCGGTGACCCGGCAGCGTTCTATCAGGATCTCCTCGATGCGCAGCGCCCCGGCTATGCGTGTCACCTCCATCACGGCGAGACGCACATCGTGTCGTCGTCCCCAGAGCGCTTCTTCGCTGTGGCAGATGGTCGCATCGTCACGTCGCCCATGAAGGGAACGGCGCGTCGAGGGCGATGGATCGAGGAGGACCAGGCTGCACGCGACTGGCTCTCCGTGTCCGACAAGGACAAGGCCGAGAACCTGATGATCGTGGACCTCGTACGCAACGATCTCGGACGCATCGCCCGGTTCGGATCGGTCGGCGTCGACAATCTTTTCACAATCGAGGGTTTCCGCACGGTGTGGCAGATGACCTCCACCGTGTCGGCCGAACTCATGCCCGATGTGACCCTCGTCGATGTGTTCGGTGCCCTGTTCCCGTGTGGATCCGTCACCGGAGCACCGAAGCCGCGTTCGATGGCGATCATCAGGGATGTCGAGGACACACCGCGTGGCGTCTATTGCGGGGCCGTCGGGTTCATCCCTCCTGGCGACGGATTGGACGGGGCATCGTTCAATGTCGCCATCCGCACCGCGGTCATCGATCAGTCAGAAGGTATCGCGACCTACGGCGTTGGCGGCGGGGTGACGTGGTATTCCGACCCGGACGCCGAGTACGACGAGACCGTCACGAAGGCCTTGGTGCTGGCTCGCCGCTCCGCGCCGTTCGGTCTCATCGAAACCATGCGATGGGATCCTTTCGAGCAGGAGCCGTGGGTCCTTCTCGACGGCCACCTCGAGCGTCTTGAGGCATCGGCGGAGTACTTCGGGTTCGATGTCGATCGAGAATCGGTCGTCGCCGACCTGCAAGCAGCGGTGGAGGGGAAGGGGGTACCACAACGGGTCCGACTCACCGCCACGGACGACGGCATGACGATCGAATGCGACGACCTGGCCGGGCGGTTCTCGTTCGGACCGAGTCCCGAGACCGTTGTCGTGAGTCTTGCGGTCGACACCGCGCCGATCGACACTACGGACGCGACAACCTTCCACAAGACGACCAATCGACGTCCGTACACGGTGCGCAAGGAGCGGCATCCCGAGGCCGACGATGTCATCCTGGTCAACGAAGCCGGGTTCCTCACCGAGACATCGATTGCCAACATCGCCGTGAAGGTCGGCGATGTGTGGATTACACCGCCACGCGAGGACGGTTTGATCGCAGGCGTCCTGCGGAACCACCTCGTGACGACGGGCACCGTCAAGGAGCGGAGCATCTCGCTTGACGATCTCAGGTCATCTGATGCCATCGCCGTGTTGAACTCGGTGAGAGGATGGCGCGGTGCGGTCCTCGTACAGGACGAGTCGCGGTAGCGGCGCCGCTAGCCTCCCGACCATGCCAGCAGAACCGCTCCAGATCCTGACGCCCGAAGGCGAACTGGTTGGCGAACCGCCCGTCGATCTTGACGCAACGAGGGATCTCTACGAGGCGATGGTCGTCGGTCGTGTATACGACCGGAAGTGCACCGCGATGCAGAAGCAGGGCAGGCTCGCCACCTACGCACCTTTCGAGGGTCAGGAGGCGTGCCAGATAGGTGCGGTCGCCCCTCTCGGGGCCACCGACTGGCTGGTGGCCACCTATCGGGACGCTGCCGCGATGTGGTTTGCGGGCTATCCGATGGTGAACCTGATACTCGGTCGAACCGGCGATGAACGAGGCGGTGCGGTCCCCGAAGGCGTCCACGTCCTCCCGCCGTCGATCACCGTCGGTGGCCACATGATCCACGCGGTCGGCACCGCATGGGCAGACAAGATCAAGGGAAACCTGGGCGTTTCCCTCACGATGTTCGGTGATGGCGCCACCTCGGAGGGAGACTTCCATGAGGCGATGAACTTCGCCGGTGTCTTCCAGACGCCCACCGTGTTCTTCTGTCAGAACAACGGGTGGGCGATCTCGCTTCCGTTCGATCAGCAGACGAACGCGGAATCCCTCGTCGACAAGGCAGTCGGGTACGGGATGCCCGGCGTCAGGATCGATGGCAACGACCTTCTGGCGGTCGTTGCCGCCACCACCGAAGCTGTGGCGCTCGCTCGGACCGGTGGAGGTCCGACATTCATCGAAGCGATGACCTACAGGGTTGGGCCTCACACGACCGCAGACGATCCGGGTCGCTACCGCACCGAGGACCTCACCCAGGAGTGGAAAGGTCGCGACCCGATCGACCGTGTCCGGAGCTATCTCGAGGTGAATGATCGCTGGGACGCTGCATGGGAGCAGGAGGTGGCCGATGCCGCGTCCCAACAGGTCGAGGATGCTGTTACGCAGGCAGAAGCGCTCGAACCCTTCACGGGTGATGAGATGTTTGACGCCATGTTCGCCGAACCGACCCAGAACCTTGTCGACCAGCGCGAGATGCTGCGGAGGGACGGCTGATGCCAGAACGCACCATGGCACAGGCTCTCAACGCCGCCCTGAGAGAGGCGATGGTCGACGAATCGGTTGTGATCCTCGGTGAGGACGTCGGTCGCACCGGTGGCGTGTTCCGGGTCACCGACGGTCTGCAACAGGAATTCGGATCCGAGAGGGTCATCGACACACCCGTCGCGGAATCCGCAATAGCGGGCGCTGCGTTCGGCATGGCGATCGCTGGTCTGAAGCCGATCGCTGAGATGCAGTTCATGGGCTTCTCGTACCCGGCGTACGACCAGATCGTGAATCACCTCTCACGGATCAGGAATCGGTCACGTCACCGGTTCACGGCGCCGCTTGTCATCCGCATCCCGTATGGCGGCGGCATCGGCGCGGCGGAGCATCACTCCGAATCGTTCGAGGCGATCTACGCGCACACACCGGGACTCAAGGTCGTCGTGCCATCCCGACCGATCGACGCAAAAGGTCTGTTGGCTGCCGCCATTGCGGACCCTGACCCTGTCATCTTCCTCGAACCGATACGCGCCTACCGGGCCATGAAGGAGGACGTGCCGGACGAGCGGTACGAGACCCCGATCGGTGTGGCAGCAATCGAGCGGGCGGGTGACGACATCACCCTCATCGGGTACGGGGCGATGATGCGCGAGACCAGGGAGGCCGCGGACAAGCTGGCCGCGGACGGGTACTCGGCCGAGGTGATCGACCTTCGGACCCTTGTTCCCCTCGACGTCGAAACGATTGTCGCTTCCGTCGAGCACACAGGCAGAGCGGTCGTGGTCCACGAAGCACCACGAACGTCGGGGTTCGGTGCAGAGATCGTGGCAACGATCCAGGAACGGGCGCTCTACTCCCTCAGGGCACCGGTCGAGCGGGTCACCGGCTGGGACATCGTGGTCCCGCTCAGACGGGCGGAGAAGCATTACACACCAGGCGTCGACAGAATCGTCAACGCCGCGATGCGGACATTGGAGTCGTAGGTGGCAACCGAATTTCATCTCCCAGATATCGGGGAAGGCCTGGCCGAGGCGACGATCGTCCACTGGTTCGTCGGTGTCGGTGAACACGTCGATGTCGACGCCCCCTTGGTCGAGATCGAGACCGACAAGGCCGTTGTCGAGGTGCCGTCACCCGTCGCCGGATTCGTGTTGCACCACGGGGCGGGGGTCGATGAGGTCCTCGAGGTCGAGAAGCTTCTCGCGGTGATCGGTGAGGAAGGCGAGGTCTGGGAGGGGGAGGCTCCTGCGACAGCGCCCGTTGCGTCTGACGATGCCGCGCCCATCGTCGGAACGCTTGACTCGTCGGACGCCCCTGCCGTTGCGAGCGGTGTGCAGGCACTCCCGATGGTTCGCAAGCTCGCGGCCGAGTTGGGTGTCGATCTGTCGACTGTGACTGGTTCGGGGCCGGGCGGGCGGATCACCGAATCCGATGTCCAGGCCTCGGCGAGCGCCACCACTGGTCCGCACACGAGGGTTCCCTTCAGTGCCACCCGCAAGGCGATCGTGTCGAATCTCTCAAGGTCGTGGCGAGAGATCCCCCATGTCACGACGTACGGGGAAGTCGACGCCGCCGGGCTGCTCGCGGCTCGCGCCGACGCCGGCAAACCCCCACTCGAGGCGGTCCTGATCGAACGGATCGTGCCGCTGCTCAAGCAATTCCGAGCGTTCAACGCCTCGTTCGCAGGGGATGCCGTGCTCGAACACGACCGATGGGACATCGGGTTCGCTGTCGACACCCCGGATGGACTGATGGTTGCCGTCATCCGTGATGCCGACACGAAGACGGTCGGCGAACTCGGAACCGAGATCCGGGAACTTGCCGACGGAGCGAAGAGCCGCACGCTGTCCCGTGAGCAGTTGACGGGTCAGACCTTCACGATCTCGAACATCGGCGCCGTCGGTGGCGGGTATGGCACACCGCTCGTGCCATACGGCACGACGGCCATCCTGTCGGTGGGGCGGGCAGATCCCAAACCGGTCGTTCGCAACAGCGAGATCGTGGTCGCCACCGAGTTCCCCCTCTCACTGTCCTACGACCACCGAGTAATCGACGGCGGAACCGGAAGAGCCTTCATGGCGGGACTGATCGAGAACCTCAGGAGCTAGGACGCAAGTCCACAGTCCACAGAACGCGGTGTTTCCGCGTACCCTGGGTTCGGCGGGTACATATATGTACTCACCAGCCCACAGAATGAACTTTCACAGCCTTCAGCTATCCGAACGGCGAGTACCAAATGCGGAATACCGAATACCGAGTCGGATTCGGAAGCGAGTGCATGCGAGCGACTCGGTCATTGTCGGGCTTCGATCCGTGCTGGCGGATAGCGGATGGCAGAGAGCGGAAAGCGTGCGCTCATCCATCGTCAAAGATGCCGCGACTAGTCGATCGGCGGAATGTCCACTCCGCGGTCGCGCAGGATGCCTTTGATGCGACCGATGCGGGCTTTGATCTTCGGAAGACCGTGGGCTTCTTCGATCCCCTTGTTGATCTGTACGCCACCGAGGTTGCCCATCTCGCCGGAGGTCGAACCACCCGAACCCGCCTGCTGGACAAGGTCGATCCGTTGATCCTCTATCGACTTCATCTGATGCCTCAGGGCGTCGAGCTCATACAGCATCTCTGATGTGGGTCGGTCCTTGTCGAGGTCGCCCGCCCGTTCACGGGCCTCGGCACGGAGTTCGTCCTGGCGCTGCCTGAGCTCGAATCGTTCATCGTTCGCATCCTCGGGCAATTCAGCCAGCTGCTTCTGGATGTCCCCAAGTTCCCTGATCAAATCATCGATGTCGCTCATAGGCGCATCTTACTTGTGCCGACCGGTAGCTGATGGATGATCGCTTTTGAGCTGGGAACCGACCATGGATCATGGAGGATGGAGCGATCCAGAGGAGAGAGGAGAGAGGAGAGAGGAGAGAGGACAGAGGTAGCGCTATCCAACATCGAGATGATGGATCATGGATGATGGATCCGTCTCGGATGACACACCACCAGGGATACCGATGCCGGCGGAAAGCGGAAAGCGGAAAGCGGACAGCGGAAAGCGTCTCTGTCCTCTGTCATCTGTCATCTGTCATCTGTCATCTGCCCGACTCTGGACTACGATCGCTCGAATGGGCGACTACCACACGCATCTTCATCCACA
>CAZDIQ010000066.1:0-4692 GCA_964505525.1 uncultured Acidimicrobiaceae bacterium
TGCCAGGACTGCGGGATGAAGTTCCCGAGCAGGAATCCGGCTGTCGTGGTGATCTGCCACGTTCCCCACAATGCGAGTCCCGCACCGAAGTAGTACGAGACCAGACCCTCCCTCCGATTGGGATCGGGGTAGTGCGTCGCGGTCACGAGGTAAGCCTGATCGGTCAGCAGATAGGCGATGGGGACCGTGATCCGCACGGGAAGTCCCTTCGTGTATCGACCCATGTCCGCCGAGTACATCAGGTGGCGGGAGTTGATCACGATGGCGGTCAGGAGCGCGGTGATGGCGGCACCGCCGCTACCGAGGATTCCGACCATCGCCAGTTGGCTTGCCCCTCCGAAGATCAGGATTGATGCTGCCCACGCTGCGAGATGGTCGACATCCGATGCCGCGACGGTCACCCCATAGATGAGACCGAAGGGGATGACCCCGAGGAGGAGGGGCGAGACGCCCCGCAGACCGTCCCGCCAAGTTGAGGGCGAGTCCGTTGCCACGGCGGTCCTTTCACACAGCGAAAGGTGCACGCTAACGAGGTGTCGGGATGTGCAATACGGTGCGTCGACTACCCGAAATACTTCTCGAACTTCTCCGCCAGGGACTTCTCGGTGACCTCTCCGAAGATGCGTTCAAGGATCACACCGTCGGGAGAGATGATGTACGAAACCGGTAGGGCGAACGGTCGATAGGTGCCGTCGACCTCGTCCTCCTCGTCGAACCCGATCGTGTAGGACACTCCGAGTTCGTCGACGAACTTGCTCGCCTCCGCTTGGGTGTCCTGCACGGAAACCCCGACGAACGCCACATCGGTGTGGACCCGGGAGGCCTCGTCGATCTCCGGCATCTCGGTTCGACATGGGAAGCACCACGAGGCCCACAGATTTAGGAATACCGGCCGACCGTCATTCAGCAGATGGTTGTCCAGGCTGAACGAGCCTCCGTCGGCGGTAGGTACGGTGAAGAGGGGTGCAATCTCCTGATTCTTCACACCGTTGTCGGGTGCATTGATGCCGTACTTCGTCGTGGTCGTCGTGGAGGAAGTCGATGAGCATGCAACTCCAACGAGAGCAACAGTCCCCAGCAGAACGACAAGTCGGAACCCTCGCCTGAATCCATCCATACCTCTGACAATAGATCCGCCCCACCCATACCCGCCGCAAGACCACCCGATGTGTATCCGCGTACCCTGGGTTCGGCGGGTACAAAAATGTGCTCCCCAGCCCACAGAACAGCCGTGCGCCGTTCTGTGGGCTGGGGACATACAAATATGTACCCGCAGAACCCAGGGTACGCGAGTACATTCCACCCTCGCTTCTTGCCGATTCTCGAAAGAACGTGATTTCTTGTCGGGCGAAAGCGGTTCCCTGAGGCCGGTAATCTTGGATGCTGAGAGGACAACACAATCACCTCCGCACGGAAGAAGGCCGATGTGAGCCACGATCCATTTGCAGCACGTACGACAATCGAAACCGCCCTCGGCGAACGCACGGTGTACCGCCTCGATGCGCTCAAGGACATGGGCGACATCGACGCCCTCCCGTACTCGATCAAGGTTCTGCTCGAGTCGGTATTGCGCAATCACGACGGACGAATCGTCAGGGACGACGATGTCCGCGTCGTGGCGCAGTACGACGCGTCCAAGGTCGGAATCGATGAGATCGCCTTCAAGCCGGGGCGTGTGGTCCTCCAGGACTTCACGGGTGTGCCCGCGATCGTCGATCTTGCTGCGATGCGTGCGGCAATCGTTCGCATGACGGGAGATGAGTCTGCAGCAACCAAGGTCAATCCTCGTGTGCCTGCCGATCTCGTCATCGACCACTCCGTACAGGTCGACGCCTTCAACACGCCCGATGCGCTCGGCATCAACTCGGATCTCGAGTTCGAGCGAAATCGCGAGCGCTACGAATTCCTGAAATGGGGGCGGTCCGCGTTCGACAACTTCTCCGTGGTGCCACCTGCGACAGGCATCGTCCATCAGGTCAACCTGGAATACCTCGCCAAAGTCGTCTGGGACTCCGGTGGCGTCCTGTATCCGGACTCGCTCGTCGGCACCGACAGCCACACGACAATGATCAACGGTCTCGGTGTCGTCGGTTGGGGCGTCGGAGGAATCGAGGCCGAGGCCGTCATGGTCGGTCAACCCATCTATATGTTGTTGCCCGAGGTGGTCGGGTTCAAGCTGACCGGAAAGCTGCCTGACGGTTCGACAGCGACCGACCTCGTGCTCGTCGTCACGGAGATGCTCCGCAATCACGGAGTCGTCGACAAGTTCGTCGAGTTCTACGGCGAGGGGCTCAACGACATGCCGATCGCCAACAGGGCGACGATCGCAAACATGGCACCCGAGTACGGAGCCACCGTCGGGTTCTTCCCGGTCGACCACAGGACCCTTGAGTATCTGCGGTTGTCCGGCAGGGGAGAGCCGCTCATCGAGGCGGTCGAGCAGTACTACAAGTTGCAGGGCATGTGGCATGACCCGTCGCGCGAGATCACCTACAGCTCGTACCTCGAACTCGATATGTCGACCGTCGTGCCCTCGCTGGCAGGTCCCAAGCGTCCCCAGGACCGCATCGAACTGACCAACATGAAGCAGCAATGGAGGAAGGACATCGTCGAGCAGCTCAGACCCGACGGTGGCGGGCCTGGTCGTGCAGAGGGTGTCGATGCCGAGGGGGAGTCCTTCGACCTTGTGGATGGCCACGTTGTGATTGCCGCCATCACATCGTGTACCAACACCTCGAATCCTGAGGTGATGGTCGGTGCGGGTCTGGTTGCAAGGAAAGCGAGGCAGTTCGGGCTCAACCGCAAGCCGTGGGTCAAGACTTCCCTCGCACCCGGTTCGAAAGTCGTGACCGAGTACCTCGAGAAGTCCGATCTGCTTGCCGACCTTGAGGCCGTCGGGTTCTACACCGTCGGTTACGGATGCACGACCTGCATAGGGAACTCCGGTCCGCTGCCACCGGCCATCAGCCGTGCGATCCACGACCACGACATCGTTGCCGCATCGGTGTTGTCGGGCAACAGGAACTTCGAGGGGCGGATCAGCCCCGATGTGCGGGCCAACTATCTGGCAAGTCCGCCCCTGGTTGTCGCATACGCGCTCGCGGGGACCGTCGACATCGACCTGTCGACCGAGCCGATCGGGCAGGGCCACGACGGTGAGGACGTGTTCCTGTCCGATCTGTGGCCGACACAGGACGAGATCGCCCGCACGATCGCCGAATCACTGTCGACCGACCAGTTCGTGCGTGAGTACGGAGCCGTGTACGACGGTTCCTCCGAGTGGCAGGGGATTGCGGACGAAGGTGGCGCGCTGTTCGATTGGAATCCTGCGTCGACGTACATCCAGGAACCACCGTTCTTCAGGGATCTCGGACCCGACCCGGTTCCGATCCAACCGGTGACCGGGGCCCGAGTGCTTCTCAAGCTTGGGGATTCGATCACGACGGATCACATCAGTCCGGCTGGCTCGATCGGTCCCGACACACCCGCCGGGCGGTTCCTGACCGACGCCGGCGTCGAACAACGCATGTTCAACTCGTACGGATCGCGACGCGGCAACGACAGGGTCATGACACGGGGCACCTTCGCCAACATCCGCGTGAGGAACCAGATCGCCCCCGGAACCGAGGGAGGTTGGACGACTGACTTCACCGACGGCGAAGTTCGATCCGTGTACGAAGCCAGCCTCAACTACCAGGCGGCAGGCACCCCGCTCATCGTTCTCGCGGGCACCGACTACGGGATGGGCTCGTCGCGCGACTGGGCAGCGAAGGGAGCATTCCTCCTCGGTGTCAAGGCGGTCATCGCCGAGAGCTACGAGCGGATTCATCGATCAAATCTCGTGATGATGGGTGTGCTTCCGCTGACGTTCTTGGAGGGTCAGAATGCCGATTCGCTCGGACTCGATGGCACCGAGGTGTTCGACATCGACGTGGACGACAACCTTGTCCCGCGCCAGGAGATCTCGGTTCGTGCGACGAAGGCGGATGGAACCGTCATCGAGTTCACCACGACGGCGCGATGCGATACCCCCATTGATGTCGAGTACCTGCGACACGGCGGCATCCTCCATATGGTCGTGAGGGAAATGGCCAAGTAGCCGTCAGCCGTGCCTGGCTGGCGGTACGATTTTCCCATGCAATCTGACGCCACATCCGTCGAGCAGTATCTGGCTGAACTGCCCGACGACCGGCGCAGCGCGATCGAGACGGTCCGCGACGAGATCCTGCGAAGGCTGCCCGACGGCTACGTCGAGACGATGAACTGGGGCATGATCTCGTACGAGATTCCGCTTGCGGACTACCCGAACACATACAACGGCAAGCCGCTCATGTACGCGGCGCTCGCAAGCCAGCAGAACCACATGGCCGTCTACCTCAGCGGTGTCTACGCAACCGACGGCAGGCGGGATGACTTTCTTGCGAGGTATCGCGAATCAGGCAAGAAGCTCGACATGGGCAAGACCTGCGTGCGTTTCACCAAGATCGACGATCTCCCGGTGGAACTGATAGGCGACTCGATCGCAAGCCTCGAACCGGAGGAGTTCATTGCCGTCTACGAGGAAGCGAGAGGAAAGAGAAGGTAGAAAGTACAAAGTACAAAGTACGAAGTACAAGGTACAAAGTCGCGTTCTCCCGACTCTTCGCGTCCTCCCTTCAGGGGGGTGTTGCGAGCCTGCGAGCAGCGGGAGAG
>CAZDIQ010000066.1:4792-11511 GCA_964505525.1 uncultured Acidimicrobiaceae bacterium
CGAAACCGCTACCCGAAACCCGATAATGACCGAGTCGCTCGCTGGCGCTCGCTCCCGAAAAGCGTCCGCTTCTTGAATCCGTGAATCTTGCGGCTTGGGTCTGGAGTCTCGGTGAAGCCGTCATTCTGTGGGCTGGGGACCCACATATATGTACCCGCAGAACCCAGGGTACGCGAGAACACCGTCATCAGAATCCCGATGGTGACCGAGTCTGACTCGGTATTCACTATTCGGTATTCAGTTTTCGCTGGTGCTGAAAGCGGAAAGCGTGCTCTCCGAGCTACCGCTGTATCGACAGTTCCAGCTCCACCGTTACCGGCCTTGCTGCTGCGCTTTCCAGGAGACCGCGGACTATGCCTTCGTCGAGGCGGCAGAGGACGTCGGGTTCGTCGGACGGATCACCACTGAGGGGGCAGAACCGCGCCACGATCCGATTCTCGGAGGCGACCGTCGAGGCACCGAGACCCCGACCCATCATGGCCGTCGCCACGGCGAGGGCCGCAATCTCGTACCCCTCCTCGTCGGGTACACCGATCTCGGCACCAAGCCCCACGCCATAGTCGTGGCCGACCCTGAAGGCGATCTCTCCCGCCCTCCCGTCGTCAAGCTCCTCGATCACCCCGACGAGAAGTTCGGCGAGTGCGTCGTACTTGCGAGCCGAGTACTGCACCGACACGGCCTTGTCCGTCGCCTCGTAGTGCTTGGCTGGCCTCCCCGCCGTGCTGTGCGACTTCGAGGTCTCGGAGAATCGGATGAATCCGTCGGTGACCAGCCGCTCGAGATGATGCCGTGCGACGTTCGGGTGGATCTGGAAGTTCGCAGCGATCTGGCTCGCTGTGACAGGACCGTTCGACTCGCGGATCATCACATAGATCCCGCGACGGGTCGCATCACCGAGGGCTCCGGTGATGGTTTCGATCTGCTGATCAAAGCTTGTTTCAGCCATAGCAACCTCTCTCCAAGACAGTCTACGGTCTCAAACCGGTTGGATGCGCGGGCGAGCGCGCTGCAAGCTTGATCCCCCTGCCTCACTAGCCTCGCCCACGAGGCACAGGAGTAGACGAGTGGCAGATGCAGCAGGAGTCCGGTCGGCGATCGAGGGGGTACGGGACCCCGAACTTCGCTCGTCCATCGGATCGCTCGGAATGGTCAAAGACGTACATGTGTCGCCCGACGGCGTCTCGGTGACGCTCGCACTTCCGCTCGGCGGTCATCCATCCGAAGAAGAGCTGATGCGCCGCATCAAGAAGGCCGTCGACGATTCAGGTGCCACCGGCCGGGTCGACGTGGCGATGACAGCCATGTCCGATGACGAGCGCGACGCTCTCGGGACGAGGATGCGAGGTCGTGCGGCGGAGGATCGCGATGTCGCCCTCGCGAGACCGGGTTCCAAGACCCGGGTCATCGGCATCGCCTCGGGCAAGGGTGGAGTCGGGAAATCGTCCGTGACGACGAACCTCGCCATCGCGCTCACCGAACGAGGCCATCACGTCGGGATCATGGACGCGGATGTCTGGGGTTTCTCGATCCCGAAGATGATGGGCATCGACAGACCCCCATCCGTCCTCCAGGACATGCTCATCCCACCGGTCGCCCACGACGTGGCGGTGATATCGATGGACTTCTTCGTCGAGCCGGATCAGGCGGTCGTGTGGCGCGGTCCGATGCTCCACAAGGCGCTCGAACAATTCCTCGTGGATGTGTATTGGGGCGATCTCGACTTCCTTCTCGTCGACATGCCACCCGGCACCGGCGACGTGTCGATCTCCATCTCGCAATACCTCCCACGCTCGGAAATCATCGTCGTGACCACACCACAACCTGCGGCGCAACGGGTTGCGGTGAAAGCGGGTCTGATGGCCAAGAAGGTCAATCAGGAGGTCGTCGGTGTGATCGAGAACATGTCGTGGTTCACCGGGGACGACGGCAAGCGCTATGAGCTGTTCGGATCCGGAGGGGGAGCGGCACTCGCAGAGGACCTCGGTGTCCCGATGCTCGGTCAGATTCCGTTGGTGCCTGCACTTCGCGCCGGTGGAGACTCCGGTGAGCCGATCACGATTTCAGAACCCGATGGCGAGGCAGCCAAGGCTTTTGCCATGATTTCCGATGAACTGGTTGCGCGGCGCCCCAGGCTGCGCAGCCATCCGGACCTCGTCATTTCCTAACGTACGCAACGACCCAAAGGTGGATCTCGATGAGTGAACAAGTAACGGTCAGAATCGGTGTCAAGTCCGCTCGTGAGCTTGAGATATCGGTTGAGGATGGTGCGGCGCTCGCCGCTGCCTATGAGAAGGCCGTCAAGGGCAAGGATGCCGTGTTGTGGGTTACCGATACCCGCGGTCACCGATTCGGCGTCCAGGTGGATTCGATCGCATTCGTCGAGGTCGATCAGCCGTCACAGCGCGGTGTCGGGTTCTGACCGGCGAGGTTTGACGCCCGTTATCGGGCGGGGCAGAAGCTAGGAGGCTTGGCGGCGTCGACGGCGCTCTGCCAACCAACGCTTGCGGTAGCGACGACGATTGTCCTCGGGCATACCGCCCCACACGCCTGCTTCCTGATTGGTCTCGAGCGCATAGAGGAGACACTCCTCCACAACGCTGCACGACGTACAGATCGCGGTTGCGCGCTCGATCATGTCGACGGCAGGACCGGTTGTTCCGACGGGAAAGAAGATGTCAGGATCGGAGTCTCGGCAAGCGGAAAGTTCTCGCCAGTCGGTAACAGTCAGCACGGGTGGTCTCTCCTACGGAAATGCTCGCTTCTGCTCTCAAGTGAAGTATTTCACAATCGACGGCGCGATGTCAAACGATTCCGGGTTTTTGTGAAAACTTCCGTCCCAGTGTAAGCAAGTGCCCTCGTACGAGTCGGCCGCTCGTCGCTGGGTTTTCGCGCTTTGGGGTCAGCGAGAGGGCGTGGCTCGGTACCATCGGCTCCCAACCGATCGAAACGGGAGCGTCATGTCCATCGAAGAACGCCTGCGAGAGGACCAAAAGACAGCGATGAAGGCTGGCGACAAAGCCACCCTGAACGTCGTGCGATCGGTCAGGACCGAGGTGGCAACAGCCCAGACGGCACCGGGATTCTCGGGGGAGGTTGACGACGAGATGTATCTCGCCACCATCACGACCTACATCAAACGCATCACCAAGGCGAAGGGTGAATACGAACAGCTCGGCGATGCCGGTGCCGAACGCGCTGCTGCGATCCAATTCGAGCTCGATTACCTCGCCCAGTTCGTACCCCAGAAGCTCGACGAGGAAGCAACGAAGGCCCTGGTCGATGCCGCGATAGCCGATCTCGGTGCGGGTCCCGGTACACCGGCAGGGCAGGTGGTGGGAGCCGTGATGAAATCAGGCAAGGATCTCGATGGAGCCCTCGTGAATCGCCTGGTCAACGAGGCACTCGGGGGCTGACCGCCACCGCGCCGTGGAGGCGACCTGGGAAGAGTGGGGGGTACGCCGAGGGGTTGTGCCCCAGGCAGGATTCGAACCTGCGCACCCGGCTCCGGAGGCCGGTGCTCTATCCCCTGAGCTACTGGGGCGCACGCGGATTGTAACCTTGCGGGTCTTGCACCATTTGTCGTACTCCCGCCGAACGGGTCGACCGTAGGAATCGTCATGTCACTCCAGAGCCAACTCACCGATGTGTTCGTCGCAGCATTCGAGTCGTGCGGTGTGGATGGTTCCTGGGGTGAGGTGGTCGTGTCCCAGCGCCCCGAGCTCGCCGACTACCAGTGCAACGGTGCGCTCGGTGCGGCGAAGGAAGCAGGTCGCAATCCGCGTGAACTGGCGGAGCAGGTCGTCGGGGCGGTCAGTGCGAATGCCCTCATCGAATCGATGGATGTGGCGGGACCCGGTTTCATCAACATCTCGGTCACCTCGGCCGCCCTTGTGTCGGGGATCGACGCCATGGCGGGATCCGACCGGATAGGTATCGTTCCTGTGTCGGAACCACAGACCGTCGTCGTCGACTTCGGTGGACCGAACATGTCAAAGGCATTGCACGTTGGGCACCTCCGGGCAGCCGTGATCGGCGAATCCCTCAAGCGCTTGTTCCGGTTCCTCGGGCACAACACGATCGGGGACATCCACATCGGCGACTGGGGAATGCCCGTCGGGCAGTTGATCGTCGAGCTCGAGGATCGTCAGCCCGACCTGCCGTACTTCGATCCTGACCACACCGGTGCCTACCCGACCGAGTCACCGGTCGACCTCGACGATCTCTCCGACATGTACCCCGTCATCACCGCCCGATGTGCCGAGGATCCCGAGGTCGCAGAGCGAGCACGAGTCGCTACGTTCGAACTCCAGAACGGTCGGCCCGGGTATCTGGCCCTGTGGCAGCACTTCCGCAACGTCTCGGTGGCGGGCCAGAAGGAAGACTTCGAGGCACTCGACGTCGAATTCGATGTTTGGTACGGCGAATCGACGGTGCACGACAGACTCGCACCGATGGTCGAGCACCTTGTCGCCACCGGTCAGGCTCACACCTCCGAGGGAGCCGTGATCATCGACGTGGCGAGACCTGACGATGCCAAGGAGCTGCCGCCACTGCTCCTCACGCGATCGGACGGCAGTTATCTGTACTCCACGACGGATCTCGCCACGGTGGCGATGCGGGTCGACGAGATGCACGCCGACCTCATCCTCTACGTCGTGGATGCGCGCCAAGGTCTCCACTTTGAACAGGTTTTCCGAGCGGCCCGGGTGACCGGTATGGCCCCCGACAGTGTGGTTCTCGAACACATCGGATTCGGCACGGTCAACGGCAAGGACGGCAAACCGTTCAAGACCCGCGAAGGCGGTGTGCTCAGGCTCGCCGATCTGATTTCCCTTGTAACCGAGGGTGCCAGGTCCAAGCTCGATGCCGCCCACATCGCAGAGAACTACCCCGAATCCGAACGTAACGAGATCGCACGTCAGGTCGGATTGGCGGCGTTGAAGTTCGGCGATCTGTCGAACCACCGAACCTCGAACTACATATTCGATATCGACCGGTTCGCAGCGTTCGAAGGCAAGACCGGTCCGTACCTCCAGTACTCCGCGGTCCGGATCACGTCGATCAAACGGCGAGCAGCGGATGCGGGGATTGTCGCTGGTGAGATCATCGCCCCCACGGTCGATGCGGAACGCAACCTGATGCTTCGGCTGGTGAGGGTGCCCGAGGTCCTCGACCGCGCTGCGTCGTTGCGGGCACCGAATGTGATCGCCGAATACGCCTATGAGGTGGCGACCGACTTCAGTCGGTTCTATGAGAAGTGCCACATCCTCAGCGAGCAGGATGCGCGGCGTCAGTCGTCCTGGCTCGCCCTCGTCGACGTGACGTTGGCCGTTCTCGAGCGGATGCTCGACCTGCTCGGCATCGAGATTCCGGCCCGCATGTGAGCACCGACCCGATCCCGCTCCACCTGTTACCCGACTCGGCCACGAACGAAGCTGGCAGGCTGGCAATCGGCGGCTGCGACGTCGTCGAACTCGTCGAGCAGTTCGGCTCGCCGCTGTTCATATACGACGAGCAACATCTGATCGATCGGTGTGAGGAGGCGGTGGCCGCGTTCGGCCCGGGTGTTGCGTATGCCTCAAAGGCGTTTCTGTGTCGCGCCATGGCCCGCATCGCCGCTGACGCTGGGATGAACATCGATGTTGCGACGGGTGGCGAGCTTCACATCGCCCTTTCGGCCGGAGTTCCACCCGCCTCGATTGTGTTCCACGGCAACAACAAGTCGTCGACCGAGATAGCCGAAGGTCTGCGCGCCGGCGCCGGGACGATCGTTGTCGACTCGTTCGACGAGATGGATCGGATCGAGGCGTTGGTCATTCCGTCGGTTTCCGTCCCCGACGTCCTCATCCGCGTCAATCCCGGGATCGAGGCCCACACGCACGAGTACCTCCAGACAGGCGTCCCGGACTCCAAGTTCGGATTCCCGATCGCCGGCGGGACGGCATCGGCCGCCATTGCGCGTGCCAAGGCTTCGGACTCGATGTCATACCGCGGCGTCCATGCCCACGTGGGGAGCCAGGTCTTCGACGTGGAGTCGTACCGGAAGGCGATCGCGGCTCTTGCGCCGTTCGTCACCGAGTCGGACGCGGAGGAGTTCTCGGTCGGCGGGGGTCTCGGGGTTGCGTACGTGGAAGGGGAGTCTGAGTCGACGATTTCCGAGTGGGCGCAGATCGTCAACGCCGCGGCTGCCGACGCCGGGATCACCGCCCGCATCACCGCCGAGCCCGGGCGTTCCATAGTCGCCAAGGCCGCGGTCACGGCGTACACCGTCGGCACGATCAAGAGCGTCCCTGGCGTGCGGACCTATCTCGCCGTCGATGGCGGGATGTCTGACAATCCACGTCCCGTCCTGTACGGGAGCGGCTACGAGGCATTCCTGCCAAGGGCCGTTGGATCGGAGCGGCCCGCCTCCTTCCGGATCGTCGGGAAACACTGTGAGAGCGGCGATGTGATCGTGAAGAACGCATCACTGCCGAGCGATGTAGCGGTCGGTGATGTCGTATGTACGCCGGTCACCGGTGCCTACGGCCACGCGATGGGCTCCAACTACAACAAGGTCCCAAGACCACCAGTCGTTTTCGTCAAGAAGGGCGAAGCAAGAGTCGTCGTACGGAGAGAGACATACGAGGATCTATTGGCCACCGATGAGAGCTGAATGCATCAGAAGTCAGAGTACTGAGTACAGAGTACCGAGTACAGAGTCCACAGCCAGGGGGGCA
>CAZDIQ010000067.1:0-11245 GCA_964505525.1 uncultured Acidimicrobiaceae bacterium
CGATGATCCGATCAGCCGAGACCACGGTCGAAAGCCTGTGGGCAATGACGAGCGATGTTCGACGTTGCATCACGCCCTCGAGGGCATCCTGGACAAGCGCCTCCGATCTGGCATCGAGATGCGAGGTTGCCTCATCGAGGATCAGAATCGAGGGGTTCTTGAGAATCACCCTCGCAATGGCGACCCGCTGTTTCTCGCCCCCCGACAGCCGATATCCACGCTCGCCGACGCGCGTCTGCCACCCGTCGGCCAACGAGTCGATGAACGGCATGATGTTCGCTGCCTCGGCTGCCTCGACCAGCTCTGCGTGCGTTGCATCGGGTTTCGCGTATCGCAGGTTCGCTTCGAGCGTGTCGTGGAACAGATAGGTCTCCTGGGTGACCACGCCGACCGCGGCTGCGATCGATTCGAAGGAAAGATGGCGCACATCCACTCCGTCGATGCTGATGGCGCCCTTGGACACGTCGTACAGGCGAGGCACCAGATAGGTGAGCGTGGTCTTGCCTGCACCCGATGGGCCTACAAGCGCCACCGTCTCCCCCGGCTCGACCGAGAACGTTATGCCCTCGAGTGCCCACCCTGCGTGCGATCGTTTCTGGACTTCGTCGGCTTCGCCACCCCCGTGCCAGCCGTATCGCACGACCGACTCGAGCCCGCTGTCGAGGCTCTCGTCGTACGTGAACCACACATCATCGAAACGAACCGAACCCCGCACCTTGTCGAGCACAACGGGATCCTCGGCCTCGGCGATGTCGACGGGCATGTCCAGAACCTCGAAGACCCTCTCGAACGAGACAAGCGACGTTGTGAACTCGACCCGTGCGTTTGCGAGGGCACTGAGAGGTCCGTACAGCGAACCGAGATACGCCGACAGGGCGACGATCGTGCCCGTGGTGAGCTGACCGTCGATGACCAAATAGGCACCGAGCCAAAACACCGCTGCGGTACCGAGCGCCGACACCACGCCGAGGGCCATCAGGAACCAGCGCCCGATGGTCGCCTGACGGATCCCGAGGGTCTTGACCTCCCCCGCATAGCGGGAGAATCGCTCGTCCTCGTGTGTCTCGCGACCGAACAGTTTCACAAGCAGAGCACCCGACACCGAAAGCGTCTCCTGCATGACGGAATTCATGGATGCGTTCGCCTGCATCTGCTCGCGCCTGATGACCCTGAGGCGACCTCCGACCTTGCGTGACGCGAACACGAACAGGGGCACCATCACGAGCGCCAGAAGGGTGAGCCTCCACTCGAGTTTCAGCATCACGATCAGGGTCATGGTGACGGTGACGATGTTTGCGGCGAGGCTCACGAACGTGCTTGTGACCACCTGTTGGGCACCGGTGACATCCGAGTTGAGTCGCGACATCAACTCGCCTGTCTTCGTGTTCGTGAAGAACCCGAGGGACATTCCCTGGAGGTGACCGAACAGTTGTCGCCGCAGATCAAAGATGATGCCCTCGCCCATCGACGCGCTCGCCCATCGTTGGGCGACACCGACCGCGCCATTGACAAGCGGGACCGCCACCATTCCAAGACCGAGCCACGTCACGAGCCGGAGATTCTCTTCGGGAATGGCCGTGTCGATGAGGCCGCGCATCAGCAAAGGCGGGAGCAGTGAGAGAAGTGAGATGACGACGATCGTTACAACGACGACGACGAGCTCGACCTTGTACCCGGTTGCGTATGACAGGACGCGACGCACGAGGGCACGGTCGACCTTCGGCATCGGCTGCGTGTCGTCGTGGCTGAGGTACGCACCCCAATTCCCATGGGTCATGCGTCAACGATAGGGCGGGCAATACCAGACTCGGACGACCGCGCTTATGGCGCCAATCGGACGGTCTAGTTGTAACAATCCCTGAGGCTGTTGGCGCGGGATATGGGTGCGCCTTGGACTGCTGAGTGGTATCCGTAGCGATTGTTTGCTCGAACGCGTGCTGCTCCCGGGTTCGGTCTGCAGGTTTGGCATCGATGGCAGAGCTCGGACGAAGCGATCTCGAGCGGCGATGATATGCTGATAGAAGGAGTACCCCACATGGTTTCAAGGTCCCGTGTCAACAGATTGTCACTGCACAGCCAGGGGACCGAAGATAGTCGCCGAGGCACGTGGCCTCTGACCACAGCCACAAGACGGGAAAGCGGTCGAGTGTTGCCCTTTGGTCATGCACATGGTGCAGCCGCATCTGCAAACGCTGGCTGCCTCGTGATCGCCGGATTTCGGCATATAGGAGACCAGAGCAGGCGGCCTCGCTCGCGCCCCAATGGGGTTGCCTACCTATGCGCGCAGGAGCTGACAACCTTCGAGCGAATTGCGGCGCATGATGGATAGGCGCCAAGGGGGTCGGGATGCGATTCCGCGCGAACTCGCTGAACGATGCATCATGACGGCGCGACTCGTCGCGGAGCGCCTATGCGTCGCCGTTATGGATGGAACCGCATTTGCATCCGCTTCTAACCAGATGAAGGATGTGTACCGAAGCCGTCCGATTCCGGACTGGGTTGCTCCGGGAGGGATCGGCTTCGGCATGGCATCGGGCCACCTGTCGATCGTCCCCCTCTTCATCGCAATGCACGAGCTCGACGGTGACACGCGGTGGCTTCGAGTCATCGAAGAATGCACCTCGGAAGCCCATAGGGCCTTTGTGGGACAGCGGTTTGGGCTGCCCAAACCGGGTCTCTTCGGCGGAGGACTCGCCGGATATCTCGCAACCGCCGACAAACTGAAGCAACTCGGGATAGGTGTGGGGTCATCGACAGAGATTGTCAGTCTGCTCGAGACGAGCCTGCGTACCTATCCTCGACCCCATCGGGGCATGCGAAGCTCGGCCTTCGACGCCTTTAGCGGGTCAGCTGGCGTGCTGTACAGCGCCCTGTCCGTGTCCCCGTCACCGACTAGCATCATCGACCTCGCTTGGGCCGACCTTATTGCACCCTTGAGCGATGGCGGAATCGAGGGACTTGCCGACACAGAGAATTTCTCGGCTGTCTACCACCACACCGGCGGCCGCCCACGTCGTATCCTCCAGTTTGGCGCTGCTCACGGTCTGGCTGGCGTGCTCTCCACGTTGGCGCGAGTGTCCGCACAGGATGCTCGTGCAGCAGCTCAATCGCAGGCTGTGCAAGTTGCCGACTATTTGGTCGCAGGCGGGACTGGACTCCGCAGCGAGCGCCTACTCTGGCCAGTGGCCGTAGACGTTGACCGCCACGAGCCGATCGGACCCTATCACCCGGGCTGGTGTGTGGGAGCAGCAGGGGTTTCGAGCGCCCTTTCGGCTGCGGCCGAGTCGACGGGTCGTGACGAATATCGGGTAGTGGCCGAACGTGCATTGGTGGACGCTATCGACATGCTATTGGAAGACGACTCCACCCAGTATGGCTCCGATATCTGTCACGGGCTGGCCGGTGTACTACTGGCGGGGATGCAGGTTGCGACTCCGGCCTTCGGCAACGACTATCGCAGGTTCCGCCTGGACGAGCTCGCAGATAGAACAACTGAGCGGTTCGACTCGGGAACACGGTTTGGATTCCGATTGAGAATCGGCGACACATCGGTCGATGAGCCAGGATTCCTGTCAGGTGCTGCCGGTACCGCGTTGACTCTGCTGGCCTTCTCGACGAACATTGATTTGTGGTTTACTCGATTGTTGATGATGTGATCCAGCGATGACAACCAACCTAGCGGGCGACTATTTCCAACCGGGATTCGCGATGATCCGGGTGCCACTGTTGCCTACGGTGGTCATCGATCGATTGGCAGGATGGATTGAGCAGCTAGATCCATCGGGACGGCTCGGCGATGTCGACGAGGAGCATCTGCGGTACGCCGTGGAGGCTGTTGACGAGTCTGTTGGAAAACTGCTGTTGGATCCCTTTGTGCGTGAGGCCATTGCGATCGCGAGCCCCAGCCTGGATCGGGAACTTGAAACACATCTCGATAGGCACGGATTGATTGATCTCAACGACTCACTGCGTCGATCCCTGCTTGGCTACGTGACCCGGATGGCGATCCGGCCCACCCCGTTCGGACTTCACGCGGGCACGAGTATGCCTGCCGTGGGTTCAATGACCACCCTCGCGGTCGGCCCACGGGGCGCACGGCGTAAGTACACCCGTATCGATGCGGGCACCGTGTACTCACTCGCGCGCGAGCTAGAGACAGATTCGCGAGAGACGCAGCTTCAGCAAGCGTCGCTGTGGTTTTGTAACACTGCAGCCACAGAGGTCGGGGGACGTTTCGTTTCACAGGGGACGAGGTACGGCGAGCGTGAACACGGCGAGGCATCGGTACGAGCGACCGCTCCGGTGAGGTTCGCCCTGAACGCAGCGTGCCACGGTATCACTCTGATGGACCTTGAGTACATGCTCCTCAACAAGTACCCAGCGCTGAGTCGCGATCGCGCCAGCGCATTCTTGTCCAAACTTGTTGAGGGAGGATTCCTCTACAGCGACATTCGCCCCCCGCTCGTAGGAGCGGAGCCTATGACATGGCTTCAGAATCGGCTGCGCACGATCCCCGGTGGATCCCGAGCAAGGGACCGCTTCACGGAATTGCACCGTCTTGCCGCCACCTTCCAGTGTGCTCCTGTTGGCGCTGCCTTGGCAGAGTGCCGCGATCTGCACGAGGCCGCCCCCGAGGAGGTGGGTCATGCGCGCGATACGGTGTTCTACGTGGACACGACGGCCGCCGTGACCGGAAAGTTAGGTAAGGATGTCGTCGACAAAGCGCTTGAAGCGGCACTTCTGTTGGCGCGCACGGGCACGCGCGGGCCTGACACTGAGTCTCTACTCGGGTATCGAAACCGGTTTATCGAACGCTACGGAGCGCGGATCGTGCCTCTGATGGAACTGATCGATCCGTTTGTCGGTCTGGGCTTCCCAGACCACTACAGTCCGACCTTCAAACTGGCGAGCACCCCCACGACGCCGAGAGAGGCTCACCTTCTTCGTCTTGCGGTCCAAGCTGGGTTAGAAAGCCGAACTGAGCTCGTTCTGTCCGAGGAGGATCTTGCAACGATCGAAGATCCCATGTGGAGTCACTCCCTCCCCGACGCTTTCGATGTGTATCTGTCTGTACTTGCTCGATCGATTGACGATCTCAATTTTGGTCGGTTCGACGTGCTTCCGGGGGCTTTGGGAACCACCGTTGGCTATGTCCCATCCTTCTCCCGACTCGGCGGTGTGCTTGGATCCGCGGCCACCAAACAGTTTGTCGACCATGCTGAGAAGGCGAGGAAATATGCTCGAGGGGACGACATGCACGTCGAGCTCTCCTGCATGCCAATTCGAGCTTCCGCAGCCAACGTTTCCTTGCGGCCGTTCTTCGGAGACCGCGAACTGCTTCTGGGCATACCCCCTACGCCTCACGCCGACGGCTCCGCGATCCCATGGTCGGAAATCGGGGCTAAAGCCGGAGGCCGTGGACTCGAAATCTGGTGGATACCTAGAAACGTTCGGCTGAGGATCCATGGGAGCCACCTCCTTAACCAGCACCTCACTCCGCCTCTCGTACGCCTTGTTTCCGACATCATGGCTAGCCAATCCTGGCCCATAGGTCCATTCGAATGGCGAATACCCGGGGCGATGAGGCGAATGCCGAGGCTCAGGGTGGGCAGCGTGATCCTCCGTCTGGCCGAGTGGCGGCTCACCCCGCGAGAGATTCTCTCTGATGGTGTGTCGGACCTCTTGGGGTTTGCACGGTGGATCGTGTCTTGGCGACGGGAGCTCGGGGTACCGCGTTCCGTAACGTACGCTCAGGCTGATCGTGATCTCTTCTTGGATCTTGAGAATCCATGCTTCCTCGAGATGCTCTACCGCGAGGTTCTACGCTCGGACACAGCAGCTGGAGTGGTTCTACGGGAAGCAAATCACTTGCTGGGCGATCACTGGCTCGCCGGCCAGGACGGCAGCTATTCGGCGGAACTTGTGGTGCCTTTCGCAAGGAAGGCAGGTGAAGAAGTCGAGCATCGAACGAGTGGGCCGCCAGTTGACCTGGGTCGACGATCCCTGTCAAGGAGTCTGATCCCGGGATCCGAATGGATATACGCAAAGTTGTATTGCTCCTCGCGCGCCCAGGTCAAGATTCTAAGAGAGCACGTCCCTGATCTCGTGGCGGAACTCGGCTTGGCTCAGCTGAACAAGTGGTTCTTTGTCCGCTTCTCCGATCCCGATGAACACCTCCGGTTACGGTTTCAGTTTCGAACGACTTCGGATGCCGAGCTCGGAGCGAAGCGCGTTCTAGCCTGGGCAAATGGTCTCCACGCGGAACGCCTCGTCTATCGCGTTGCGTTAGATACGTACGAGCGCGAAGTCGAGAGGTACGGTGGACCAGATGGAATTGACCTCTGCGAAGATCTCTTTCGCATCGACTCTGAGTTCGCTGTGTCCTTGGTCGCGCTCGGCGACCTCAGTGAAGAATCTGAGATCCTGGCCGTGTTCTCGGTGGACAGGTATATGAGAGGTATCGGGCTGACGGTGGCCGAGCGCACAGCCCTGTACAAGTCCTTAGAAGAATATGAGTTATCCTATCGCGGCATCGACTGGATCCGCGAAAGTCGACGTCGCTTCCGGGCTGACCGCCCGAGTATTGAGGCTCTGATGGACGAGGACGGACCCGGGGTCCGCCCATTCATGCGGCAAGCAGCCGAGCGCCTGCGTCGCGAGGCAGCCCAGCCCGGGGCAAGATTGCGAAAGCTGGCCCGGCGCCCAAAGTCCGGTGTGCGGTTTGAGGACATCGTTCTGAGTCTGATTCACATGCATTGCAATAGGATGCTTGGTATCGACAGGGACAAGGAGGCTCAGGTGTCTTTGTTGCTGAGCAGCATGTATCGCAGCTTCGAAAGCTACGTGCCGGAGGGAATCAGAATCGAACCTTAGGAGGAGTGTCGGGCTATGCAAGAAGCAGGCCACGGCGCCAATCTGCTGATATGGTCTTGGGCGGCATTCGTAATGCCAGTAGGATACCCGCCGAGCCGCTGAGGAGGCCGGGATCGTCGACCCAAGTTCCCATAACCCAGTCGCGGTAGCCCGCCGGTGCCTCTGGATCGCATTCATCGACCAAGCCTTGTCTGAGAGAAGCCATAAGGTCGACAAGTCCCGGCTCGACTGCAGCGTGCTCCGAGGCAGACAGGACTGTGAGCAGTCCGGCCCTACCATGACAGATGCCTGGGCCAGGCAGCCGCCTATGTGCTGGCGGTCTTGCAGCGATGCCGAGCAGAGCTTCTCTTGCCTGCTCGCTGTAGCCCGGGTCACCGAGGGCGTTCGACGCTAGTTCGAGGGCGCGCGCGATCCCTGCCGGGCCGTAGCACCAGCCCGATTGTGACACTACGGAACTAGGCACGTCGGTGGCGACGTGAAACGGCCAATTTGGCCCCCATTCATCGTCGGTACGTTCTGCAACGAGCCAGTCTGAAAGCAGCCTCAGGGCCTGCTCCTCGCGCGAGCCGAAGGGCACGGCAGCCTCCTTCGCGATAGACATTGCGGCAACCACCCCGGCGACGCCATGAGCGAGCCCTGTCGATATGTAGCCGTCGGGGAAGGCCGCCGTGTCGGTACCGTACGGGAGTAGGCCGGGCGGAACAAGGAAGGCGTGCGCACCGCAGGCCTCCACCCGAGCGGCCAGCGCCTCGACCGCAACGCTCGCCGTACGCTTCGCGAGCGGTCGAGACGCACCAGTTAGTGTGGCCGCAATGGTGCCTGACAACCCGCCGATGAGATCGAAATACGACGCACCCGTAGGCTGATCGTTGAGCATCCCGACCACTGTGAGTGTCTGTTCGAGAATCATCTTATCGACGCGTTCCATGAAGTTCGCGTAGTCGGCAGACTCTGCTGCTACCACGGCTGTCGCAAAGCGCAGTCCTGCCAAACCTCCGTCGGCGAACATGCCACGAGCCTGTGGACTGCCCGCAATCGAAGTGGCCATCCGAGTGATGTACTCGTGAGCCACCTTCTTGTATGGGCTGCCGGGTGACTGTCGAGCGAAGCTGCCGAAGAGAACGGCGAGCGAGCCGAATCCCGACGCGAGGCTGCATTCCGGTCGGCTCGTTACGCCGCCGACTTCAGCAAGCTGTTCGTTGGCTACCGCGAAGTAGTCAGCGCTCTCGGCCGGGTCGCTGACGCGGCCCAAGAGCTCGGTGCAGATAGTATCCCATTCGTTGGGCGCGGTTGGTACCTCGGTCAGATACCTCGGATTCTTTTCCATACCACTCAATTCGCGATTCCGCACTACCAATCACACGTCTCAGTGCGCTGGTAGGCGGTATCGCCACGATCCCAGGGCGCAGAAAGTTACGTAAAGCAGACCGAGTTGGGTAAGTGGCAATCGGTCAAGCACTGACTTACGCAAGTGGAGACTTGGCAGGTGATGGTGTTGCAAGGCAGAGGGGTCGTGGCACCCATCTCAGGAACGAAGTCCTGCCATTCACCGTGCTCGAACTGCAGGTCGAGGTCGAATTCCGCGAGAACTTCGTCGGACTGTGGGATCGTTGTTGTCATCAGTACCTCCTGCGTGGCGCCCGCATTTGCAACCGTGGTGGACCAGCACCTGTTGACCACCCACGCCGCCGAGGGGGTATGATCCAAAGTATTGCTCGTACCGCTTCCACGGCGCTGGTAACACTCATTCTACCCACCACAGCCGCGTCCGACAAGGCCGAACATCACCAGAACCTCTGAAACACATGTCGCTACGGAGGGTCGCCGTCGGCATCCCACCATGTCCATGTGTCGGCTGCGACGTCGTACAGAGCTGTCCATTCGCCTATGAGTCCGAGGAGCGATCCGTCTCCGATGGCCGTGGCGTTCGGACGGGCCACAGGCCCGATGAGGTCCGTGACCTGTTGCCACTGGTGGGTCGTGTGATCGTAATGCCATACGTCCTGTCCGACCGTTGGCGTACGGTCCTGGTACCACTCGCCCCCGAACACCACGATTCGTTCGGTGATCGGGTCATACTCCATTGCGTGGAACCATCGAGCATGAGGAGACGCGGTCGGGTCCGTCTCGATCGGATCCCAAACCCCGGTGTCAACGTCAAGCGACCACACGATCGGGTCTGTTGTCGCCAACTCGCCCGTGAACCCACCCCACATGACGATGCGGTCACTTGCTTGGTGATACACCATCTGTGCAAACGCTCGTGGATCGGGCACCGGTCCGGTCGTCTCGAGAACCGCCCACTCCGTCGTCGAAGGGTCGTATGTCCAAAGGTCACCGAGGAGTGTTCCTCGTCTCCTGCGATCCGTGCCATCCCACTCGCCGATGCCACCGAAAAGGACAAGACGATCCGATTGAGAGTCATACGCCGCTGCAGCTCCGGATCTGGGGCCGGGGCTTCCTTGTAGGAGCTGCTGGAACTGCCATTGCCCGCCTGTTGGGTCAAACATCCACATGTCGTCCAACAGACCGGTCGGACAGCTCGACTGAAGACACCTGAGCTGATGCTGACGGTCACCGCCACCATACATGACCGCCATGCCGAGGGAATCAACGAACTCCATGACATGGCCAATGCGAGCCTTCGGGGCATCCCCCAACACAGACCACGACTCAGTACTGACATCGAACAGCCAGTGATCCTCCGACAGCGCCCCACCGAAGAACTGTCCTCCACCAAACAACAGCACCTCACCAAACCCCGACAGTGAAGCCAACTGACCGAACTCACGCGGAGAAGGAACACCGTCGGCATCATCTGTGGGAGCGGTGCTGGGAGTCGTCGACGTGGAACTCGGAACAATCGGGTCCGGACCGCTACCCCAATTACATCCCGCAGCCACAAGAGCCGACACCACAAGAATCAACAGAAATCGGTCTTTCGCCATGGACTATTAGTATCACGAGATCGCCCGAACCGCAATGAGCCCACCCTATGTCGCGTGGTACTTTCCCTTCTCCAACGGTTGTCGCCAGCAAGTCCCCTTGGTAGGGTTGGCTCATGAGATGGAAAATTGTGGCCGCGGTGTGGGTCCTCGTTGGCGCACTGGTGACGATTGCGTCGCTCCTATTCCAACCGCACTATCAAGCGCTATGCGAGCGGGTAAACGACCCCTTTCCCTGCTCCCCAGTCTCGAATGCAATGATGCTCGGCTACGCCCTCATCATGCTGGGGGTAGCATCGCTCTTCTTTGCGCCCATCTTTCTCACGCTCGGATCGGAAGCTGCCGGCGATAGGACTCAGATCGTCTGGAGATGGATGAACGTCGGGTTAATCTTCGGTGCCCTATACATCGCCGTCGGCCTGGCAATCCTCATCACCACCACCTGAAATCCGAGATCTGCTGGTCCGGCGGGACGAGCAAGGGACCGATATGTGTCTGCTCGATACGTGTGTTCGGTGTTGCGGAGTTTTCATAGCATCTGGACGCGGCCTGCTCAGTGTACGTTAGGGAACACTGGGCGCGGGCTGGGGAGGACGCAGTTGCGGGATTGATACCAAGTCGGGATCACGCTACTTTCCCACAGGCTTTCCAACCGCCACCGTCAGGGATCTTGGTGACGGAGCCGGGAGATCCCATATCGGTGCAACACACGCCACACCGTTGAAGGGTGCAACCCGAGATGCCCGCCAATCAGCTCAGGACCCCACCGACGATTGACACGCAACCCAATGATCCGCCGCTCACGCTTGCGCGAGAGCCGGTTCGGGCAACTGTGAGGCACCGAACGGCGGTCGACAAGAGCCGCCTCGCCGCCGGTTTGATACCGGTTCCGCCACTTCGACGCTGGCTGGCGAGAGATCGTCATAAACCTGGCCACCTCGGCAACGTCGTGACCAGCCTCAATCCGTTCACACATTCTGAGCCGACCCTCACGAGTCAACGGGGCACTAGCGTGCACAACGAGCCTCCTCTGTTTGGTGAAGTGTGCAAACAGCGATCACCCAGAAGAGCTGACCTAACCGTCAACAACCTCCCAAGGTATTACACCGAGGGGGCCGAGAGCAGGGCGCTGAGGGGTTCGGACGAAGCGGCGACCTCGAGGCACAGGTCCTCGGAGATCTGCGACCTGCAGAAGAGCTCGTAGCGCATCGTGTTCTCCGTCCAACTCACACTGAGTCCGTCCGGCACCACGATGGGGACGATCTCGCTGCGTTGGAACGGGGCATCCACGGGTGCCCTGCCGACCCGAAGCACCGCGAGCCGCCCCGTGTCGGACTGATACGGGTCCGACGACCACATCCCGAACGCCGTCGAGGTGTCAGGGTCCAGGGTCCCGAGAGCCTGCTCGTAGACAAGCTGGCTCGTGA
>CAZDIQ010000068.1:0-11238 GCA_964505525.1 uncultured Acidimicrobiaceae bacterium
CTGTGAACTGACAACTGACAACTGACAACTGTGAACTCAAGAGCGGATAGCTGCTGGGCCATGATCCACAATCTGTCATCTGTCCCGTGTTCCATTAGTGTCGCGTGCATGAGAAGGCTCGGAGATTTGCGGATGCTCGGTTTGGCCGTTGTCGTTGTTGCGATGGCTGGTTTGCTCGGGGCGTGTGGGGGCACATCGCGTGGGGATGGACCGCTCGACGTCGGGCGCGAGGTGTACAGCGCACGCTGCTCGGCATGTCATGGGAATCGGGGGCAGGGTGGCATCGGCCCGGCGTTCAAGGATGTCGTTGAGACATTCCCGAACTGTCACGAACAGATCAGGTGGATCACGCTGGGGTCCGAGGGGTGGAAGGACTCGATCGGTCCCACCTACGGAGCAACCGACAAACCGATCGACAATGTGATGCCCGCGATGGGAACGGTCCTTACCGACGACGAGATTGCCTCCGTAGCCGCATTCGAGCGCTCCCAATACGGCGGGCTCGACCCCGACGAGGCGATCGCCGGATGTGGACTGGCCGTACCTGAGGGGTAGCTCGTCGGTCCCTGCGAGGTGTCATCGTGAGCCGGTCCGGTCTGGCGGTCGCTGGGGCACACGATCGGACCATGTGGTGGCTGAGTAATGTGATGAGCGACACGCGAAATGGGAAGGCGCTGTGGCTGTCGCGAAAACACTCGATCGTTTTGCTGCGCACCATCTTCGTGCGTGGGATGACACCGGTGGCGAGGCCTCCCAGGTGGTGGACGGGACCCTGTGTTTCATCGACATATCCGGCTTCACCGCGCTGTCCGAGAAGCTCGCGACACGAGGGCGCGTCGGTGCCGAGGAACTCACCGAGGTCCTCAACAGGGTGTTCGGGGACATGCTCGGTCTTGCCGTTGCCAGGGGAGGTGCACTCCTCAAGTACGGTGGCGACGCACTCCTGCTGTTGTTCGAAGGGGTCGATCACCCGACCCAGGCCGCATCCGCGACCGTCGAGATGCGCACGGCACTGCGCGCTGCGGCGGACGTACCGACATCGGTCGGGCGGGTCGCCCTGCGTATGTCCCAAGGCATCCACACCGGACCGGTCCACCTCTTCCGTGCGGTCGGCTCCCACGCCGAACTGATCGTCGCCGGACCCGCGGTGTCGAAGGTCACCGAGATGGAAGGCACAGCCGACGCAGGCGAGATCGTCATCAGCTCACAGACGCGGGACCGCATCGGTCGCGACGCCGCCCCGACGGCCAAGGGCGACGGCTGGCTCCTCAAGTGGCGCACCACCAAACTCGTTCCCTGCGGATCGACCCGACCGAGGGGGTCGAACGAACTCGCCGATGTCCTCGTACCGACGGCGCTCCGGCCGTTCCTCGCTGCTGGGTCGCCGGACTCCGAGCATCGCCACGCCACCGTGATGTTCGTCAAAGTCGTCGGTGTCGACGACCTGCTCGAATCGGCCGGCCTATCGGTCACGACGGAACGCATCTGCGAGGTCATCGAAGCGATCACGAAAGCTGCAGACGACGAAGAGATCACCTTCCTCGCAACCGACGTCGATCAGAACGCGTTCAAAGTGATCCTCGTGTCGGGTGTCCCGCGGACGCTTGTCGATGAGGGCGGTCGCGCCCTACGCGTCGCACGTCGGATCGCTGACCTCGAGACGCCGTTCAGCATCAAGATCGGTGTGAACCGTGGCGACGTGTTCGCGGGTGAGGTTGGGTCCGGGTTCAGGTCGACGTACACGATCATGGGTGACACCGTGAACCTCGCGGCGCGCCTGATGGCCGCGGCACCCGGTGGCTCGATCTACGCCACCAGGGCCGCCGTGGATGACTCGCTGACCCTCTTCGAGAGCACGGATGTCGAGCCTTTCTTCGTCAAGGGCAAGGCAGCGGCCGTCCGTGCCCTGTCGATCGGTGAGGAGAGCGGTACGCGGGTCGCACAGTCGGCGCAGGGTCCGATGGTCGGGCGGGCCGACGAACTCGAACGGATCCGAGCGTGCGTGGAATCCCTCGCTCTGGGATCGGGCTGCGCATTGACCGTCACCGGTCCGACGGGAATCGGCAAGACACGTCTCATCGAAGAATCGCTTACCGATGTCGCGGTCCCGATCATCGAGGTCCGTTCGGAGCCGTACCGCACAGGGAATACGTACCGGCCGTGGCGTGATGCGATACGCCAACTTGTGGGTGTCGAACGCGGGTCGAACGATGAGATGGCAAAGCAGGTCACCGCGGGTGTCAGCAGAATCGCCCCGCACCTCGCTCCCTTCGCACCGCTCGTCGGTGACGTCGCACATGTCGACATGGACCCCACGCCCGAGACCGCGGCCATCGAATCACGATTCAGGGGGGAGCGCACCGTCGACGTGGTCGTCGAACTCCTGCATCTCGCGAACCCGGGACCACTCATCATCGCGGCCGAGGACATCCATTGGGCCGACGCAGCGACGATTGCCCTCCTCGAAACCATTGCGCTCGGCGCGCGGGCTGACGGATGGATGGTGATCTGTTCGAGCCAGGACACCAAGATCGCACCATCGGACCAGATCGCCCTCGAGCCGCTTTCGGATGAGCACGCCATGGCGATGGTGTACGCAGCAACGGAGGCGGCCCCGTTGCGACCGGACGTGGTTTCGACGATCGTGCGCCGGTCGGGCGGAAGCCCGCTGTTCGTCGAGGAGCTCGTCGCGATTGTCAAGGACACCGGTGACGTGTCCTCACTCCCGACCTCCCTTGATGGAGTGGTCGGCAGTCAGATCGACAATCTTGCTCCTCTTGCGAGACGGGTCCTTCGCTACCTCTCGGTGCTCGGGCGGAGTTTCAGGACGTCGGTCGCTCGGGAGCTGCTTCGGAGCCAGGGCATCGATTTGGACTCGGCGACACGCTCAACGCTTGCGGCATTCATCGACGACGACGGTCCCACCCGTCTCGAGTTCAGACATGCGATGGTCCGGGACGTCGCCTACGAGGGTTTGTCGTATCGCCTGCGTCGTGAGCTGCATCTCGCGGCCGGCAACCTCCTCCGTGCGAGCGCCACCGGCGATGTTGATGCGGTGGCCGACATGCTCGCATTGCACTTCTACGAGGGTGGCGACATGGAGGCAGCCTGGCAATTTGCCCGCACGGCAGGTGACAGGAGTAGGGAGCTGTATGCAAACGCTGCGGCCGCTGCGCAGTACGAACGCGCCTTGGATTCGGCACGCAGGCTCGACGCCGTCGGTTCTGAGGAACGTCTGAAGGTGTGGATATGCCTGGGCGAAGTGCGCGAGCACCTCGGCCAATTCAGCGAGGCCCTTGATGCCTATCGCAAGGCCTCGCAGTATGCATTCGGCGATACACCGGAGCTGTGTGAGACATTCCTCAAGCGTGCGAGCGCAAAGGAGCGTGCCGGGCGGTATCCGAGCGCACTGGTCGAGGCCACAAAGGCGAAGAACCTGGCAGCTCCGGTCGATTCGCCGCTGACGCGTGAAAAGGTGGCCGATGCGCTCAGCATGACTGCACTCATCCGCCAGGCCCAGCAGAAACCGATGGAGGCACGACGTGCCGCACAGGCCGCCATTGCCGTGGCCAAGCAGGCAGATGCCGAGCTGGCTCTGGCACGGGCTTTGGCGGTGCTCGACTACTCGCTCGTGATGCTCGGCGAGCTCGACAAGGCAACCAACTCCATCGAATCCCTCGCGATCTATCGAAAGCACGGGAAACTTTCGCAGCAAGGCAGCGTCGCGCAGAATCTCGGTGCCTACGCATACTGGCGGGGCGACTGGGACACCGCTCTCGACTGGTATGTGGACGGTCGTGAGACGCTTGAACGTGCCGGCAACACGGTTGACGCAGCAACGGCGGGTGCCAACATCGGAGAGGTGCTTGTGAACCAGCACAGGTACGCAGAGGCAGAAGAACCGCTGTTCGCCGCCAGAAGAATCTACGCGGCGTCCAACTTCGACGATGGCATCGCATTCGTCGATGTCCTCATCGGTCGGATGTACGGGTTGCAGGGCGATCTCGAACGATCAGCGCAATACCTCGACTCCGCCATCGAGGCTTCGCGCGGGCTGCGCCTCGACGAACGAATCCTCGAAGCGTCCGTCCACCTTGCAGACGCAGCGTGCCGGTCAGGTGATCCGAGGGAGGGTCTTGCGATCCTCGCGGCCGCAACGGAATCTGCTCCACCCGAGTATGTCGACTTCTTTGCGTTGCTCATCGCCCGCATCAACGGATCCATGTTGAACGCCGCAGGCGAGTCGGCCAAGGCCATCGAGACCCTCGAGGCAGGGCTGGCGAAAGCGGACGAACGTGGCGATGCTTACGAGTTCGCACTGATCGTCTCGGAGATGGAGAGGATCGATCCCGACCGGCTCGACGATGATCAGCGAGCACGGGCGCGAGAAACGCTCCGCACGCTTGGCGTACGGAGCGTCCCTCGTGGTTTCGTTGCCGACGAGACCGTGCCCGTTCAGCGGGGTCGGGTCAGCAGCGGATCGTTGTAGATGTAGAACACCTCGGTTGTGATCTGCCTCACGACCTGCGGACCGCCCCCCGGCGGCAGGTAGTTGATGGTCTTCAACATGGAGAACACAACGCAGACATCACCACCACCGGTTGCGTTCGGATAGCTTCCGTCCGCTGAACCCGGGTTGTTGATGAGCGTGTACATCCAGTTGCCAGGTGCCGGATCGGCGATCTCGACTGCGACGTCCCCTGCGCAGGTCGGTACCGCAGAGGTGGTCACGCCGAGGACCTGGAGTGTCGGCTGCAACCCGACAGCTGGATCCTCGATGTCCCACTCGACCGTGAGCAACCCTGTCACACCGGTCCACACGTAGCCGTCCGGTGCACCGAGGAACACGGTCTGCTCGGATGCCGACGGATCGTTCGTGCTCAGGAGGTCGACAGGGACCGCGCATTCGTCAGGATCACCCTTCGTGGCCGGTCCGACGAAGAACCCGGCGAGCGGCGTGTCGTCGACGCCGGGGCCACCGGTCGTCGTGCTCTCACCACAGGCGAGTCCGCCGTAGTAGCCGACGACCCCACTCGTCTGCTCGATCACCACGCCGAGTGGGTCTTCGCCCCGTACGGTGAAGCTCGTTGTCTGCTCACCGTCGACGGTGACGGTGCGGATCTCGCACGAATCGGACTCACCGGGCATCAACGAAGCGGCGAGATCGCATTGATTGGGTGTCGCACCTTCGGGGAGATCCTCCTGTGCGATGACGAGTGACACCTCGACGTTGCCGTCGTTGCGGGCGAACACCGTCCACACGACTTCAGGTGTGGAGACCACGGGAGGATCACCAAGGCCGTTGTTCGTCACCTCGACATACAGGTTCCGGTTCATACCGAAGTAGCCAGAGCCATCAGTGGCCTCGACGTACTTGCCCGTCGGGGTGTGTGTCCCGCGGGCCACCGCCGAGTTCTCGTACCCGACGTCGTATGTGCCTGACGCCGTTGCGGTCCCGGCGCTGGTTTCGGCAGTACCGGTGATCGTGCAGTCGACCGACTTCCCCGGTGCCAATGCCCCTCCCGGACAGTTGGCAGCGCCCTGCGGCGTGTCCGTCACGGTGATGGCGAGTGGAACATTCCCGAAGTTGGTCACGCGGTAGGTCCACGTGACTTTGTCGCCCGCGTTGATGAGCACGTTGTCACCAGGACCCGAGTACACACCGCCGTCGTTCGAGCCACTTGTGGACTTGTCCAGGGTGATCCTCGATGTGGTACCGAAGTACGTCACGGTGTCGGATGCCGAAATGGCCTTGTCCGGACCGCGGGCGGACACCGTGGTGACATGCACTTGTCCGGGACCACCGGGGACGCTCTCTTTCGCCCTGCTCGTTGCGGTGTACTTCCAGACCTCACCCGAGGACAGGATCTTGTCCCCGTCGTCGCCTCTCGGCCCTGAGATGGAGAGCCCCGGATTGTCGGTGACCGACACCTTCGTCAACGGGAGGTCACCCGTGTTGGTCACGACGAATGTCCACTTGAGTTCCGTGCCGGCAGGGATGAATCCGAGATCATCGCTGTCGTAGCCAGCCACCAACGTGTCGATGCTGATGTCAGCAACGGCCTTGGTGAGGTAGAAGACCGTCGGACCGTTCTTCTGCTTGCCGGAGTCCGAGCCTCCGGAAACCGAGACAGAACCCTTCTCCACCGTGAGGACGACCCGGTCGAACGGAACAACGTTGGTCGGTTTGTCCGTCGTGGGTGGTCCGCTCGGGGCCGTCGGATAGGCAAAGACCCGGTAGGAGTCGTGCGACCCCTTGCCGCCCCACGAGTCCTTCGAATGCTTGTTGTTCGGTTGAACGAGCGTGGTCAGTTGCGTGCCGACGATCGTGCCGGCCCGATAGAAGTCGAACCGCACGGTCGAGTCGCGCTTTGCATCGAGGTCGAAGTCGACGTAGGTGAACACCTGCTTCTTGATCGCAGGTCCGGCAGCGAACGACATCGACTCGGACTTCCCGTTGCCCAGGTAGTCGATGGTCCCGCAATCGTCGTCCTTGGAGTTGCCCTTTTCACTGACACCGAGACCGTCGTTGACGAGTCCGAGCTTGCCCGCAACCGGCTTGTTCTTCTTGTCGACGGTGCTCTGGGTCACGGTGACGAGACCCGCTCCGTTCTTATCCGGATTCACCGAGCACTTGTTGTTCCCGACGTGGATCTTCTGCTTCTGGTTCCCGTAGACGAATTCGCTCGTTCCACGGCTGAGTACGAGCGTGATCTTGTCGGGTGTCCCGTTGTGGGCGATGCCGACAGCGATCGAACCGATGGTGAGAATTGCTGCGAGGGCGCCGACGACAAGCCAGCGCAGACGCCGCGAAGAATGGATCTGTGACATTGTTGAGCGCCTTCCTAGGTTCCGCCTTGTCCCCACAATACTCTCCGTGGGCGACGTGCGCACAAGAAAGTGTCCGGTCGACCACCAACCGTGGCGGACGCAGATTGTTCCCTGTCAACCGTGGCGGTTCCACCGGTTCGCACCGGCTTCGCATCGATGGTGTTGACTACGCTCAGCGCTCGAATCGCTGCCGCGGTCGGGCAATCGGGTTCCCCGCACCCAGGATCGGATGCGGTCATACCGGATAGACCACCTAGGTTTCCCTGCTGTCGTACAGTGGTCACCACGATCCCAAGCAACGGTCGGACGCGGTACCGTGGTCGACCCCGCGAACGAGAGGTGTCGGAGCATGTCACAGGGAAACCCCGTTGCCCTGGTCACCGGTGGTGCCGTTGGCATCGGTCGGGCCATCAGTCTTCGGCTCGCACGCGACGGCTTCGCGGTAGCCATCGCGTATCACTCCCGCCCCGCGGACAGCGTGGTCGATGAAATCGTGAGCGCAGGAGGGACTGCCATGGGCGTGGCGGTCGATGTCACGTCGAGCAGCCAGATCGAAGCAGCAGTCGGCACCGTGGTCTCACAACTCGGGCGGCTTGATGTCCTTGTGAACAACGCGGGTGGGCTCGTTGCTCGGGTTCCTATCGGTGCCATGTCGGACGAACATTGGAGGGATGTGATCGACCTCAATCTCACCAGTGTCTTTGCATGCACGCGGGCGGCCATCCCGCACCTCGGCGAGGGCGGACGGATCATCAACATCAGCTCGCTCGCTGCACTCAACGGCGGCGGGGCGGGTGCCGGGGCGTACGCCGCTGCCAAGGCCGGCGTCATCGGGCTCACCTATGCAACAGCCAAGGAGGTCGGACCAAGCGGCGTGACGGTCAACGCGATAACACCCGGGTACATCTCGGACACGCCGTTCCACGAGACTTTCTCATCCGCCGAGGCCCAGGATGCCATGGTGGGCGCCACGGCGGTCGGTCGCGCCGGGGTACCAGACGATGTTGCCGGGGTGGTGTCGTATCTCGCCTCGGCTGATGCCGGGTTTGTGACCGGGACCGTCACTGATCTCAACGGCGGGAGCTACTTCAGGTGAGCTACGACGTCGACGTCGTCGTGGATGCCCGAGCAGAACTCGGGGAGGGGCCGGTGTGGGATGAGCGCATCGATCGTGTCGTGTGGGTCGACATCCTCGGCCGGGCGATCCATCAGACCGATCCCGACACGGGTGACACGGAATCGATCCCTGTTCCCCTCGATGTCGGTGCCGTCGTGCCGCGGGCCGACGGTGGGTACCTTGCCGCCCTTCAGGACGGGTTCTGGGTCGTGGGTGACGGGCTAACCCGCCGGGTCGTCGAGGTCGACGGTGGCGAAGGTCTGCGGTTCAACGACGGAAAGTGTGATCCGGGCGGGCGGTTCTGGGCAGGGACGATGGCCTACAGCGAGTCACGGGGAAGTGGTTCCTTGTACCGCTACGACGGTGAGGTCTCCCTGCAGGTCGCTGATGTCACGGTTTCCAATGGTCTGGCATGGAGCCACGATGGGACGACCATGTACTACATCGACACGCCGACTCGGCGCATCGATGCGTTCACATTCGATCCGGATACGGGAGCGATCGAGGATCGGCGTCCGTTCATCCACGTTCCCGAGACCGCCGGCTACCCCGACGGGATGACCATCGACGCGGAGGGAGCCCTGTGGGTCGCGCTGTGGGACGGAGGTGCCCTCCATCGGTATGTGGACGGGGAACTTGCCCGCATCGTCCCCATGCCCGTCAGCCGACCGACGAGCTGCGCATTCGGGGGTCCTGCCTACGACCGGTTGTACGTCACATCGGCGTGGACCAGGTTGAGCGAGACCGATCGTGCCGACCAGCCCCTGGCAGGTGCGCTCTTCGTGGTCGACACGGAAGTCGGTGGCAGCCGACCGGACATCTTCGGAACCGGTTGACCCTGATCTCGACGGGGATCGTCAGCCGACGGTGCTCGGGACCGCGCGGAGGAATTCGTCGAGGGTGACCCCTGAGCCGACCAACCGGAGGGAAGCCGCGGCAGCGGTGTCGAGGCTCCGGTCGTAGTCGTCGCCATAGGTCGAGGCCGCAACACTGAGATGCGCACGCATGGCTTCGCGTGCCGCCTCAGGATTGCGATCACGGATCGCCTCGAACACCAGCCGGTGATAGGGCTCCGACAGGCGGACGATGTTCTCATCCGCTGCACTGCGGACCATCAGTTCGACGGTCAGGACATGGATCGATGCGAACATCGTCTCGACGACAGGATTGTGCGCAGCGCTCACCAGGGCGATGTGGAACGAGAGGTCGTTGCGGACACGTTCGAGGGGGTTCGGACTCTGTTCGACGATCTCGAGCGCCTCCTCGATCCTGGCGAGGTCGTCGGCGTCGGCATGCTGGGCGGCGAATGCGACCGCCCCCGTCTCGAGGACGAGGCGGGCCTCCGAGAGCTGGCGTGCCGTTGTACCACGTCGCCGGTACTCGAGGTCGAGGGGAGGGAACCGACGTGGTCCGGTGGCGTCACGCACGTAGGCGCCACGGCTCGGTTCGATGCTGATCAACCCGCGTTCGACGAGGGACCGCAGAGCCTCGCGCACGAGCGGCCGACTCACGCCGAACTCGGCCGCAAGCTGACGCTCGGAAGGGAGTCGGCTTTCGGGAGGAAGCTCGCCCGAGAGCACCCGCTCGGCGAGCGTGTTGGTGATCGTGTCGACAGAACGGCTGGGTAGGGTCACGGTTCGATTCTAGGTCCGGGAGGACCGACGGCACCCGTGATCGATGTGTAGAGGGTCATCCGACGCTCGCGGGCCCTGCGGTGCGCATCGGCGGTCCCTGCGTCGTGGTGGATCGTCGTACCCGGTGGTGGGGCCACCTCGTGTGCGAGGGCGTCGTCTCCGCCCGCTTGCAGGGCAAGGAGGGCGGCACCTCGCAGCGATGCTTCGAGAAACGGGGCGACCTCGATGTCCCTGCCGAGTGCATCGGCGATCGTCTGTGCCAGCAGTGGTGACCGCGCGACCGCACCTCCCGAGGCCGTGATGGCGGGTTTGTGCCCGAGCACGAGCGTGAGTTCGTCGTCGATGGCGGCGAAGCTGTATGCGATCGAGTCGATGAATGCCCGGTACACGGCACCGGGGCTGGTGCTCGCATTGAGGCCATTGATCGTTCCCCGTGCGTTGTCGTGATAGCCGAGACCGCGTTCGCCGAACATGTACGGCAGAACCGTGAGGTCGTGATCATCGGGTCCGAGCTCGCCCGCCTCGCTCTCGAGGGACTCCGTCGAGCGTCCGAACAGCGCTGCCACCCATGTCAAAGCGCCACCCCCTTCGCTCAGTTGGCCACCGACGACCGAACCCTTCGAAAGACGGAACCCGAACAGACCCGGTGCCAAACCGGGGGCGGGGTCGTCGATCAGAGCCCGCAGGGATCCGGAAGTTCCCACGGTGAGGGCCGCCGTCCCGTGGTCCCGCGTCGCCAGCCCGACGTTGTTGCATGCGCCATCTCCCCACGGTGCGTACCAGGTCGCTCCGGCGAGATCCCTCCATCGGATTGCGGCGGTCCCCGTCAGAGGACCGATCGGTTCGTCGTCATCGACGATGCGTGCAAGGTCAGAGACCTCAACGTTGAGGTCATCAAGGATCCCGCGTGACCATTCGCCCGTGGCGCGGTCGAGCAGACCCGTCCCTGATGCCATCGAACGGCTCACGACCTCCTCGCCCGTGAGATGCGCCGCGAGGAGCTCCGGGAGTCCGACCCACCGCTGCACCGTCGGGTGCGAGATACGCAGGTTGAGGATCCGGGCCGGCCAGTAGCTTGCGTGGATCGGCGCACCGGTGATCGCGTGCAACTCGTTGGCATCGATTGTTCCCCTGAGCTCTCCGGCGTGTCTGGCGCTTGTGGTATCGGACCACGACAGGACCGGCGTGACCGGTGATCCCGCGGCGTCGACACCGACGATCGAATGGAAGAAGCACGAGATCCCACCCGCGGTGATCTCCGATGCCAGGTCACCCGAGTTCTCGACGACCGCATCGATGGCCTGACCGACGAGATCAAGGAGGGTCTCGTGGGGGAGTCGCACCGACCCGCCCGGTCCGAGCGTCCACTGGTAGCGCACCTTGGTCATGGTGTCGGCAACGACGCGACCCTGACGGTCGTACACGCCGGCGCGGATCGAAGATGAGCCGATGTCGATCGAAAGCACGAGCGGCCGCTCTGCGCTTTGTCGATTCACTTGCCCCGGTGTCTTGAGCACCGACCTTCTCCTTATTCCCGTGGATGAGTTGACGAGCACCCATCAATGATGGCAATATACCAGAACCGGACTAACCGGTCAGACCAATTAGGAGAACATCATGTTACGAAGACTGGTAGCGCTGTCAGCTGCTGTGGTG
>CAZDIQ010000069.1:0-3375 GCA_964505525.1 uncultured Acidimicrobiaceae bacterium
CCCCCTGAAGGGAGGACGCGAAGAAGGCGCGCACGCGAAGAGGGTGCTCACACCACAACAGTGCGAACGCGCGTTCTGACTGTGGACTGTGGACTGTGTACTGTGGACTTGGATCTCCCGCCTAGCATCGCCCAGTGATGCCTCTTGATGCACCTCCCACGGTTTCCGACTTCCTGTCGTCGCTTGCGTTCACGCCTGACCGTTTCCAGATCGATGCGCTCGCTTCGTTGGAGGAGCGACACTCGGTGGTCGTCACGGCACCGACAGGTGCAGGAAAGACCGTCATTGCTGAGGGGGCGATCGTCGCCGCCTTGTCGAGGGGACGTCGCGCCTTCTACACGACGCCGATCAAGGCGCTGTCGAACCAGAAGTTCTCCGATCTGAAGGATCTGTTCGGAAAGGAGCGCGTCGGTCTGCTCACCGGTGACAACGTCATCAACGGCGATGCCGACATCGTTGTCATGACGACCGAGGTTCTCCGCAACATGATCTACGAGGGTTCCGACTCCCTTGAGAACCTCGACATCGTCATACTCGACGAGGTCCACTATCTGGCAGACCGTGATCGGGGATCGGTCTGGGAAGAAGTGATCATCCACCTTCCGCAACACGTCTGTCTCGTCGCCTTGTCGGCGACGATCGCCAACCCAGAGGAATTCACGGACTGGATCCGATCGCGACGAGGTGCGACCGACCTCGTCATCGAACGAACACGACCGGTGCCCCTCACGACGATGTACGCATGGCGTGATCGCCACAAGGGTGGATCGATCTCCATGATGCCGATGTTCAGCTCAGGCGGCCGCCCGAACAGCACGATCATGAGAATCGCGCAATCGTCCGGCGACCGTCACCGCCGTCTGTCCACGCCGCGTCGCACCGAGATCGTCGAGGAGCTCGATGCGGCATCTCTGCTCCCCGCCATCTATTTCGTGTTCTCCCGACAGGGATGCGAACAGACCGCACGCGAGGTCGCGCATTCCACCTTGCGACTGACGAACACGACCGAGAGAGCGGAAATCCGCCGGGTCGTCGAGGAACGAACGGCACATGTGCCCGAGCATGATCTAGCGGTGCTCGGGTACGAGGGATGGCTGTCGGTCCTCGAACGCGGGGCCGCTGCCCACCACGCCGGCCTGATCCCGGCGTTCAAGGAGGCAGTCGAGGAATTGTTCCTGCGCGGTCTGATCAAGTTGGTTGCAGCCACCGAAACCTTGGCCGTCGGTATCAACATGCCTGCGAGGACCGTCGTTCTCGACTCGCTGAGCAAGTTCAACGGCGACTCCCATCAGCTGCTCCAACCGAGTGACTTCACGCAGCTGACGGGTCGGGCAGGCAGGCGCGGCATCGATACGGAAGGAACCGCGGTTGTCCTCTACAGCCCGTACGTGCCGTTCGATCGTGCAACCGGGATCGCGGGCACCGGCGCAAACACCCTGACCTCCTCCTTCGCACCGACATACAACATGACCGTGAACCTGATTGCTCGGTACGACGAGGCGCGCGCAACAGCGCTCCTTGCGGCGTCGTTCGCCAACTTCGCCACGCAGGGGAGGCGAGAGAACCTCACCGAGAACCTTGAGGATCGACGGAGGGACATCGAAACCTTCACCAAGGCGGCGGAATGCGACCGGGGTGACATATGGGCGTTCTACGACGGTGGGGCCCGCTCGAAACCTGCGACATTCGATCGCAAAGTCCTCCAACCCGGGGTCGTCCTCGCGTTCGGTGACTCCCTGTTCGTACTTGCGAACCGATCGTGGGGTGGAGGACACCCGAAACTCGAATTCGTCGATCCCGGTGGGAACAAATCGACGATCAGATCCACGGACCTCCCTCGGTCAACGATGGTCCTCGGGGCATTCTCGCTCCCGACACCGATCCGGATATCGGACATGCAATATCGCGACGAAGTCGCACACATGCTCGAGCGATTCATACCCGATGACGCGGCGCGACCGCTGTTCACAGCCAACGATGACAATCCTGTCGCATCGTGCCCCGACGTCGATGTCCATATCGCCTGGGTCGACCGCGCAAGGCGGGCCCAGCGCGACCTCGAACGGCTCGAACGGCGACTCGAGCGCACCGAACAGGACGATGTGCTCGACGCCTTCGACCGTATACGGGCGGTCCTCACCGATCTTGGATACGTGAAGGGTTGGAGGACCACCGCACGCGGTGAGTCGCTCCGGCGGCTGTACAACGAGCGCGATCTCTTGTTGTCAGAGGCCCTGCGCCTCGGACTCTTCGACGGTCTCGACGCCCCCGAGTTCGCGGCGGCAGCGACCGTGTTCACCTACGAGACGAGGGGAGGGGACCTGCCGCCCATCCCGTTCGCACCGTTCGCCGACACATTCCTCGACAAGCTGGAGGAGATCCGCAAACAGATCGGATCGGTGGAGGCAAAGCACGGCCTCGATGAGCAGCAGCTGGTCGACCCGGGGTTCATCGACGTGATCCACGGCTGGGCCTCCGGACACGACCTTGCGGATCTCTTCGATGACGACGACATCCGTGCGGGGGACTTCGTGCGGTCATCGCGTCAGCTTCTCGATCTGATACGTCAGATACGCGACAGCTATCCGACATACCGCAGCGTCGCCTCGGAGGCGTTGGCGGCCATCGATCGTGGGATCGTCGAAATCGGCGGTATTGCGTGAAGTGGGTCGCCGTCGTGAACCGGGCAGCAGGTACAAGCGCCAGGACCATGACGGACCTCGAGACGGCTGCCGCCCTGGCGGGGGTCGATGTGTCGTTCCACGCGACCGAACATGCAGCGGACGTGCAAGCCGTGGTCGACGCAGCAATCGGCGAGGGCGTCTCCAACTTCGTTGCCGTCGGCGGTGACGGCACGGTCCATGGCCTCGTCAACGCCCTCATGGACCGTGGCGGGGATCAGAGGTTCACGTTGGCCGTCGTGCCGTCTGGTTCGGGGAGCGACTTCACACGGACGTTCGCCCACACGCCCGACCTCGGGGCAGCCTTCGATCGGATCGCATCTCCGAACCCATACGGGATCGATCTCGGACGGATCGCCTGTGCGGACGGTTCGCACCGATTCTTCGTCAACGTGGCCGACGTCGGGGTCGCGGCGGCGGCCGTACGCATGGCTGGCAGGCTTCCGCGATGGATGGGACGAACGAAGTACATCACGGCGTTCTGGCTGACGCTCGCACGCTCGAAGGTCCCTACCGTCGAAGTTGCCGTGGACCGGCACCGATTCGAGGGAACGGCCATCAACATCGTGATCGCCAATGGCCAGTTCTTCGGGGGAGGAATGAACATCGCACCGAGGGCATCGATGGCCGACGGGAAGTTCGACGTGCAGATATTCACGGGCAAGAAGCGGCAGGCGTTCAGTGTCATGCCACG
>CAZDIQ010000069.1:3475-8577 GCA_964505525.1 uncultured Acidimicrobiaceae bacterium
TCGACGTGCAGATATTCACGGGCAAGAAGCGGCAGGCGTTCAGTGTCATGCCACGGGTCATGACCGGTGGTCACCTCACCCACAGGGCCGTCAGGCGCTACGTCGGCTCCTCCGTCACGATCGATGGTCCGCCCGACCTCGAGCTCGAATGCGATGGCGAACTCATCGGCTCGGGACCCGTCACCATCGGCATCATTCCCGACGCGATCGACATCGTTCTGTAACGCTCGTTGACCTTGCCCCAGAGTTGGGTATGCTCCGCGCCGTCATCAGAACCAGGGACACATGACAGACGAAATAGAAGAAGAATTCAACGACGACGAACCCGACGATATCGACGACATCGCGGTGCTCGAGGACCTTGAGGACCTCGAGGATGACACCGCTCTCGACGTGGTCGACGAGGTCGACGACGAAGAGACCGAGCCGGCCGAAGCTCTCGATGAGATGGAAGCCGAAGAACTCGAGATGCTCACCGAGGACGAATCGGACGAGACGATCGTGGTCGACGAGGCAGCTGAGATGCGCGCCATACGTCGCGCCGAGATCGCGCTCGAGGACGAAAGTGCGGATTCGGCGCAAGCCAACGAGTTCGTCTGTACGAGTTGTTTCTTGGTCAAGCGCAAAGCCCAGATGGCAAACAAGCGCAAGAAGATCTGTTTCGACTGCGCGAGCTAGCACCGCACCGCAGTGCCCAAGCATTCGCCACTCAAGAGACGCGGCTCACGCGCCGATGCATGAGACATGCAACACTTTGGTATGAGCGTCCTCGTCATCGTCCCGACGTACAACGAATTCGAGAACATCCGCCAGATAGCCTCCGCCGTGCGCGACCGAGGCTATGACCTGCTCATCGTCGATGATGGATCGCCCGATGGCACCGGCGAAATTGCGGACCAACTCGCCGTCGACGACCCGAAGATCCACGTGCTCCACCGCACCGTGAAAGAGGGTCTCGGACCCGCATACGCAGCGGGTTTCACAAAGGGACTTGAGATCGGGGCTGAGATCATCTGTGAGATGGATGCCGATTTCTCCCACGATCCGAGCGACCTGCCGAGGCTCGTCGCCGCAGTGGAGAACGGCGCAGACCTCGCGATCGGATCGCGTTACATCGACGGCGGCAAGGTCGATGGGTGGCCATGGCATCGCCAATTCATCTCCAAGGCGGGAAACCTATACGCACGCACGATGCTCGGCATCTCGACGAGAGACTCAACCGCTGGGTTCAGGGCATTCCGCGACACCACGATCCGCAAACTCGACCCATCCACCTGTCAGGCTTCCGGCTACGGATTCCAGATCGAGATGGCCTGGCGAGCCGAGGCCGCAGGTCTCGACGTGGTCGAGGTACCCATCACCTTCAAGGATCGGACCCTTGGCGATTCGAAGATGAATCGGTCGATCGCCATCGAAGCGATTGCGCTCGTGACGAAGTGGGGCTTCCGCCGGATTTTCGGTCGGTCGCCCGCTCCGGTCTGATCCGAGAAACTCTCCGGAGCGTCGCCGACCCATCGCTTTCCGACAGTTCACCGCTGCGCGGTACGCTCGCCCCATGGAGATATCCGTCCGCCAGGCGACCGAAGCCGACATCGACACGATTGTCGCCCTGTACCTTGCTGCCGAAGAGGAACAGACGGCCAAGAAACCCATCTGGGCCCTCACCGACGGACTCGATCTGCCATTCGCGGACTCGATCCGTGCGGCCACCGAGCAACCGGAGTCATGGGTGCTCGTCGGACTCATCGACGGGGTGATCGTCGGATTCGTGTGGGCAACCCTCGAGGACATGCTCTCGCGAGCCGACGGGGCCCGCATCGGGTACATCCGCCTCGTGTACACGGAACCCGAGGCGCGGGGAGTCGGGGTCGGCCACGCCATGCTTGAGGCCGTCCTGGAACGGCTCAGGGCGTTGGGGATCCGCCACTTCGACGCCAACGCAGGTCCGGGTCAACGAGCGACCAAGAACTTCTTCGAGGGCCACGAATTCGCCGCCCGTTCCCTGATCATGCATCACGAGGATCCTGCCGATGGGGCAGCCCCGTGACCGAGCCATTCAGACCCGACGACGCGCTCGAACTTCTCGTCGAGTTGATCCAGAACGCATGCGTCAACACCGGCGCTCCCGAATCGGGTGGCGAGATCCGCTCCGTCGAGACGATCCAACGCTTCATGGGCCAGGACGGCACCGTGGTCGAACCGCTCAAGGGACGGGCATCGGTTGTCTTCAGACACAAGGGATCCGACCCGTCGGCACCGGTGTTGCTGCTCATTCCGCATCTCGACGTGGTGCCCGCCCAGCCCTCACAGTGGACCTACGACCCCTTCGGTGGCGTGCGCGCCGATGGATTCGTGTGGGGGAGGGGAGCCGTCGACATGCTGAACGTCACCTCCGCAATGGTGGTGGTCTTCAAGGGCATCGTGGAAGGGACACTGCCACAGCCCGCAGGCGACATCATCCTCGCCTGTGTCGCCGACGAAGAGGCCGGAGGCACATACGGGGCCGCCGAGCTGGTCTCGAACCATTGGCCGCTCGTTGCATGTGACTACGTGCTCACCGAGGTCGCCGGTCCCCTGATCGGACGGCCTGGCGAGACGGTCATCCCCGTCACGGTCGCCGAGAAGGGACCAGCATGGCGAAAGGTCACAAGCGCAGGCGTTGCCGGTCATGGGAGTCAGCCGTTTCGGCGCGACAACGCGGTCATCACGATGGCAGAGGTCATCTCGAAGGTCGGAACACACAGCCAACCCATCCTCATCACCGACGAGTGGCGTGCCTGCGTGCCGTATCTGCCTGTTGACCCATCCCTTGAGAGGGCACTTGTCGACCCTGACCTCGTCGACGGCGCCATCGAGGAGATCGCCGCGACGGACGAAATCCTGGCGCGATGGATCCACGCATGCACCCACCTCACGTTCTCCCCGAACGTCGTCCATGGCGGAACGAAGTCGAATGTGGTCCCTGACGGCGCAGCAGCCGACTTCGACGTCCGGCTCCTTCCCGGGCAGGACGCCACCGACATCGCCGACCACCTCCGCAAGGTCCTCGGACCGGATCTGTACGACCGGATCGAGGTCACGCCCGTCCTCGAGATGGACGCAAACGGTTCAGCCGCAAGCGGCCCGCTGTGGGAGGCCATTGCAGACGCATCGGAAATCCACACGGGCAATCGGACGATTGCACCGACGCTGACGCCCGTGACCACCGACGCCAGGTTCTTCAGGGAGAAGGGAATCCCGGCGTACGGTGTGGGGCTCTTCGACGATTCCGTCAGCTTCCCCGAGATGCTTGCCATGTTCCACGGTGCTAACGAACGGGTGTCGGAGGCGAGCGTGGTCGCAACGACGAGGTTCCTCGCAACCGTTGTCGAGCGGTTCTCCGAGCGCACCGCGGTTCCCCCCCGATGACTGCTCCAGGTACCGTCGTATTCGACCTTGACGGAGTCGTGTACGTGGGCGACGAAGGGATCGAGGGTGCCGGCCAGGCCATGCAGATCCTCTCGGATGCCGGCTGGAGGATCATCTTTGCAACCAACAATGCTTCCAAGACCCAGGAGGCGGTTGCGAACAAGATCACCAGCCAGACCGGGTTCGTGGCCGATCCCCGCGACGTCGTGACGAGCGCCATGGCGGCCGCGTGGTACATGAAGGGTCGCTATGCCACGACCTACGTCGTCGGGGTCGAAGGGCTCCGTTGGGAGATGCGCAACGCAGGTATCGAGGTCGTCGAGACCGCCGCTGCCGAATCCGTGGTCGTCGGCGTCAACTTCGAACTCCGGTACGAACATATCGCCGTTGCCGCCGATGCCGTTCGGAACGGGGCGGCCTTCATCGCGACCAACACTGATGCAACATTCCCAACGTCGGACGGTCAGCTGCTGCCAGGGGCTGGGGCGATCGTCGCCGCCATTGCAACGGCGGCCGAGGCAGACCCGATCATCTGCGGCAAACCGCACGCGGTGATGGGGAACCTCGTGGCGGAACTGGCGGGGGATGGCGAGATCTGGATGGTCGGCGATCGTGTGGAGACCGACATCGCACTGGCAAAGAATCACGGTTGGCGCTCGATCCTCGCGCTGACAGGCGTGACGACGTCCGTCGAGGGAATCGCGGACGAGGACCTGCCCGACCATGTTGTCTCGTCGATCGCCGAGGTCCCTGCAATCGTGTTGGGCACCCACGCCGCTGCGAATCTGTCGCTCTGATGGGGGATAATGCCAGTATGACGAACGAACGACCCTCCCAGGAACCCACCCCCGATCTCGATGCGCTTGAGAACGCGCTTGCTGATGCGGACCCAGCGGATGCACCCGAGTCCGCAGATGCAATCGCCGATCGACTCAACGAGTTGCTCGACCAGACGGGATCCGAACCGCTCGACGAGGATTCACCCTGACCCGCCGCAGGCTCGACGTGGAATTGGTACGACGAAAGCTCGCAGCATCACGTACCGAGGCACAGCGCGCCATTGACGAAGGTCTCGTACGGGTCGCAAACAACAGCGAGCCGAAGGCATCGACCCTTGTCGGCCCCGATGAACCACTCCACCTCGAGGTACCACCCGAAAAGTTCGTGAGCAGGGCGGGTCGCAAGCTTGAAGCAGGTCTTGATGCGTTCGGGATCGACCCAAGCGGCCGACATGTCATCGACATCGGCGCGTCGACAGGCGGCTTCACCGACTGTGTGCTCCAACGCGGTGCCCGCCACGTTGTGGCGGTCGATGTCGGATACGGTCAGATGCACTGGCGGATCCGTAACGATGCGAGAGTCACGGTGATCGAGCGGACGAACATCAGGACGGTCGACCCATCCGCTCTTGGAGGACCGTTCGATCTCGTGGTGGCGGACCTGTCGTTCATAGCCCTTGGCATGGTCGCCGAGCAAATCGCGCGGCTCGGCGACGAGGGGGCGGACTGGGTACTGCTCATCAAACCCCAGTTCGAGGCCGGCAGGGATGCCGTCGGGAAGGCCGGCATCGTGCGTGACCCCGACGTGCGGCTCGGCGCGATCCGCTCCGTCGCCGACGCCTTCGCTCGCCACGAACTTTCGATGTGGGGTCTCATTGAATCTCCGATCACAGGAACGACCGGGAACGTGGAGTA
>CAZDIQ010000069.1:8677-11194 GCA_964505525.1 uncultured Acidimicrobiaceae bacterium
CGATGTGGGGTCTCATTGAATCTCCGATCACAGGAACGACCGGGAACGTGGAGTACGTAGCATGGTTCAGGAACGGTGAGCCGGGGTCGACCGCGGAAGGGCTCATCGAAGCACTCGAGGAGACGACGACATGAATCGCATCCTTACGGTTGTCCGCGACGGGCGACCGCACGCGACCATGGTGTCGGAGGAGTTCATCGCGAGCGCCCGAGCTGTGGATCTGGAGGTCGGCCCGGATGTCGATGCCCCCCAGGTGGTGGTGGCGATCGGGGGAGACGGCACGATGCTCGGGGCGGCCGCAAAGGCGATCGAGGCCGGGATCCCGGTCTGTGGTGTGAACGTCGGGCGGGTCGGATATCTCGCTGAATTCGAACCGTCGGAGATCGGCGATCTGGTCGCCGCCCTGGCGAACGATACGTTCACGATCCAAGAGCGCGGGACGGTGGGGGTGACCCTCGGTGAGCGCACCATCATCGCGGTCAACGATGTCGTGGTCGAGAAATCCGTGTCACAGAAGATCATCGAGATCGGCGTGACCATCGACGGTGAACCGCTCGCCACCTACCGCGCCGATGGTGTCATCGTTGCGAGCGCCAACGGGTCGACGGCCTACAGCCTGTCGGCGGGCGGACCGATTCTCGCACCTGACCTCGACGCCATGGTTCTGACCCCGGTGGCACCCCACAGTCTCCTGTCACGGGCCATCGTCCTCCATCCCGATTCTGTTATCGAGATTTCGGCGATCGGAGACAGACCGGCGACCCTCAACGTCGATGGCCGCGAGAAGGCCGAGATCGAGCCGAACGTTTCGGTCGTCGTGACCCGAGGTGCCTCGACCGTGCAGTTCGTGAGCCTCGGTCGCCATCCGTTCCCTGAAGCGGTTCGGGATCAATTCGGGTTGGATCATGCTTGACGAGATCACCGTTGCGAATCTCGCTCTGATCGAACGTGCGTCGATCGAGTTCCGGCAGGGTCTCACGGTCGTCACCGGAGAGACCGGAGCGGGCAAGACCCTGATGCTCGGTGCACTGCGCCTCATCAAGGGCGAGATGGCGTCGAAGGACATCATCGGACCCCACGGCGAAACAACCGACATTTCCGCCCTTGTGGAGCTGGGCGGTGCCGACGTCGTGCTGCGGCGGTCCGTCACATCGTCAAAGTCAAAGGCGTACATCGACGGGCAGGTCTCGCCGGCGAAGGCACTCGCTGAGATGGTTGGCTCGCACATTGCGATCGTCGGCCAGCACGATCAGCACACGATCACGTCCGCGGCAGGGATCAGGCGGCTCGTTGATCGTTGTCTCGATGCCAAGGGACGCACGGCGGCCGATGCATATGCCGACGCCTGGGCTGAGTACCAGAAGGTCCTCGAGCAGGCCGAGTCACTCGGTGGCGATCTGCGGACGCTTGAACGAGAGGTCGAGATGCTGAAGTTCCAGGTGGATGAGATCGACGAGGCGGGTTTCGTCCCCGGCGAAGAGGAGGAGCTCCGGGCAACAGCGGCCAGGTTGCGATCCTCCGAGGAGCTCGCCGCCGAACTCGACCAAGCCATCAGGAGTCTCGGTGACGACGGGATCGGTTCGACCCTGGACGACGTGCTTCGCGCCGTGGAGAAGGCGTCGCGTATGGACGCCGCACTCGAGGAGAAGACGGCACAGGCCGACGAGCTGGCTTCGCTTGCCAGCGAGCTTCTCACCGATCTGTCAAGGTACGCATCCGATCTCGAATCCGACGACACGGACCTCGGATCACTTGAGGACCGGCTCGCCACCCTTGGCGACCTCAAGCGCAAGTACGGTGACACGATCGATGACATCGTGACCTTCCGCAAGGGTGCGGCCAGTCGAGCACAGGAATTGACCGACACCCTCGCCAGCGCAGCCGACATCGAAGAGCGCCTTGCGGCCGCGCTGAACGATGTGGTGGTAGCCGGCAAGTCCCTGCGCCAGGCGCGCCAGAAGGCCTCGACGACATTGGCCAAGGGTGCGCAGAAGCACCTGACCGACCTCGGGTTCTCGGATCCACTCGTGTCCTTGCAGGTCGATGAGCGTGAACCACGGCCGACCGGTTGTGACCGTCTCGACCTTCTCTTCGCATCAGACGCCGCACTGTCACCCGCACCCGTGTCGAACGTCGCATCGGGCGGCGAACTGAGCCGCCTGGTCCTGGCCCTCACCCTGGCAGCCGGAGGAGCCGAGGCCGCGGTTGTCGCCTTTGACGAGATCGACGCCGGCATCGGCGGTTCAACGGCACTGGCGATGGGGGAGAAGCTCGCGGCTCTCGCCGAGAACCGCCAGGTCATCTGCGTGACCCACCTCCCACAGGTCGCCGCATTCGGTGACACCCACCTCGTCGTATCACGAGACGGCACAACCGCCTCGGTCGCACCAGTCACCGGACAAGAACGCGTGGTAGAGATCACAAGAATGCTCGCAGGCCTGGGAGACTCGGACACGGGGCAAGAGCACGCGCGAGAACTACTCGCGAGGGCAGGGCACAGTCTTCCTGGATGACAGA
>CAZDIQ010000070.1:0-11182 GCA_964505525.1 uncultured Acidimicrobiaceae bacterium
GTGTTCGTAGCAATCAAACCGACGGTGCCCTTCCTATGCAACAGTGTGGTAGCACTTTGGCGTCGAAGGCTCGCAGGGCACAATGGGGATCATGAATGAAGAACAGATCCACAGGTGCGTTCTATACGCCAGGCTCAGCATCACAAAGGAAGAGTCGGTGTCGATCGCTCGCCAACTCCAGTCCTGTCGGCAGTATGCCGAGGCGCGCGGCTGGCAAGTCGTCGGGGAGTTTGTCGATGATGGTGTTTCCGCGACCGCCAACCGACCAGAGGAGCGACAGGGCTGGGCTGCGCTTCTCGCCTTCGATGGCTTTGATGCCGTGGTGATCTGGAAGGTAGATCGTCTCGCACGTCGTGTACTGGACTTCCTCCATGCGGACGAAGACCTGCAGAGGCGGGGGGCAGGGCTCGTCGCGGTCGAGGATCCGATCGATATGACCAGTCCGCAGGGTCGAGCGTTTGCTGTCATGCTCGCAGTTTTCGGAGAGATGGAGACTGAAGCTATCAGTGCCCGGATCCGAGCGGCTCGGAGTCAGCTGATAAGGGAGGGCCGTTTCGCCGGTGGCGGAATCCCATACGGATACAGGTCGATTGCGAACCCGAGTGGTCCGGGTCGAGTGCTTGCTAAGGACCCCGTGCGAATCGACTGGCTTGCACAGGCCGTTCAGATGGCGCTTTCTGGAGTCACCGTCAACGCCATTTCGAGGTGGCTGACCAACGAGGGAGCACCGCTCCCCGGGAAGAGAAGGGCACAAGGCAAAGTGAGCAACGGCTCGTGGAACAGGCAGACGGTCGACCAGTTGATGCGAAACCCCATCCTCGCCGGGATGACGCCACACAATCCTGGTCGAGGGAAGAGCCACAAGAGAGTTGATCCGTTCGCAGTTGCCCTTGAACCGAACGGCCTTCCACTGATCAATCCGCACCTTGCCGTGGTGACGCTCGATCAGTTTGCGTCGTTGCAGAGCATTCTTGAGTCGCGCGACAGCCCGCAGACGCGTAAACGACCTGATAGACAGACGACCAGCCCGTTCCTGTCCCGTGTTGCGGTCTGCGACGAGTGCGACGTGTACTTGTGCCGTGGCACGAACCAAGGGAAGCCCGTGCTGTGCTGCCCGGTCTGCCGACAGACCCTAGGCAGGTCGAGGCTAGATCCGTACCTTGAGCGACGCCTTCTGGAGGAGCGGGGAAGCACACCGCTTGCCAGCTCGACCGTCAAGGCACTCTGGGCGGCCGCTGGGTCCGACGAGGAGGAAAAGCGCACGGTACTCCTGTCGCAGCTTGAGAGTCTGAGGGTTCGCCGGGGGGTCCTCGGTCGCTCGTTCGATGAGGATCGCGTGATCGTTCGGTGGCAACCACTGGATAGTGGATAGAGCGGATTGCTCAGGGTCGATCTGCCAGCACGAGGAAATACCGGTTGCCGGTGTGATACTGGGGCAGACTGGAGTACGTGACTGATACGAACCCCACCGGCGGAGCACCACCGGCAACGAGCTACGAGCTGAATCATATGCTGGACGGCTCGTCCCATGCGGTTCGAGAGAATCTCGTGGACATTCTGGAGCGTGAACTCCTGGGGCCGAGGGGCGGGCCTGAAGAAGTGCTGCCCTTCAGTCCGCGATCGCAATATCTCGTCGGACAAATCGCTCCGGTAAAGCTGGCTGGCACCTCCGCGACGGAACTGCTGGACGAGGTCCTCGATGACCGGGGCGATCTCGTCGAAATCAATATCGGTAGCGAAGACATTTTGGGGGGTCTCGGTGTGCCCGCCTTCGCGGCCGACGAAACCAGCGCCGACGTGGACGACGATGACGTTGACGATCGAGCGCCCAAGCAAGGGCTGATGATCCCTGCATCTATGGGCTTGCGCTTCCAAGTGCCGGCTGATTTGGAGTCTTTCACCGTGACAGCGTCATGGGGAACTTACGAGACCGTGGAAACCAACCAGGTGAGCAAGTCAGGTCGTCCGATCCGCCACTACCAGCGGACTCCAGTCGAGGAAACTCGCTCAATCCAGTTAAGGGATTTGGAACAAGGGCGCACGCTGACGATCGGGCTCCTTGGGGCCATCTGCATCCGGATTGACAGATACGACGATGCGATCTTTGGGCGAGTGCTTGTGGAGGTCGCTCTGTGCAATGACCGTGAAACTCCGCTTCCGATCCCAGCGAACATGTGGATGTACCAGACCAAGCTGCGCGTCGACGCAGGTGGCCACGAAGTATTCCTTCCCGTTCGAGACGACCTTGAGCAGGAATGGCCAGAGCGCGACGACGAGGTCCGCAGATTGAACCTTCAGTATCGCGATCGTTTGGAGTTCGCTATCGGACGCACCTGCTCCGCTGACTGGGTCGTGCGGCAGGGCGAGCGGCGGGCCACTGAAGTGTCCACGACGTGGTTGCCAACTGCCGAGATCAGCCAGACCCAGGCTCGTGCCGTCAGCGATGCACTGCTCTCGATGGACGCGCTTGCTTCGGCCAATCCCGAGGTTCTGCGTTCCGGGTTGGAGCCTTTGATCTCGGGATACGCAACGTGGCTGGATGCTCAAGCGACAAAGGCCGGCCTACTCCCTGCACACTTGCAGGAGACAGTTGAGGTGGTACTGTCGGAGGCCAGGCACTGCCACCGTCGTCTAGTCCAGGGGCTGGACCACCTGCTCGATAGCGAGGATGCTCTGCGGTGTTTTCGCTTCATGAATCGCGTGATGCGCGACCAACGTATCGCCTCACAAATCGCCGCTGAGCGAGCCGCCGACTCCTTGTTGTCGGTCGAGTCGGCACGAGAGAAGGTGTTGGCCAAAGGGGCCGAAGCTGCATCTTGGTATCCGTTTCAGTTGGCCTTCATTCTCATGCAACTCGGGTCGCTGACCGATCCCGCGACACCGGGACGGAGCGAGGAACACCACGCACGGGTCGAACTGCTGTTCTTCCCAACAGGTGGGGGCAAAACCGAGGCATACCTGGGTCTTGCCGCCTACACGTTCGCCATCAGGAGGCTACAAGGCTTGGTCGATTCGGCCGAAACGCCGTTGGACGGCGGGGGTGGGGTTGCCGTGCTCATGCGTTACACCCTTCGCCTCCTCACTGCTCAGCAGTTCCAACGGGCGACAGCACTCGTCTGCGCTGCGGAGCTTGCCCGGCTCGAAGATCAGAGTACGTGGGGAGCAGAACCGTTCCGGATCGGGCTATGGGTTGGTACTGATGTCAGCCCAAAGCGGTTTGAAGAGGCACACGACCAGTTGACCAAAGCCAACGAGTACGGGTCGCATCGGTTGACAGTCCTACAGGTTCAGCGGTGTCCTTGGTGCGGCACCGCGATCACAGCAGCTCATGTCAAGACAGACTCGACACTTCGGCGAGTGTTCGTCTACTGCGGCGACGATCTGGCTCGTTGCCCGTTCTCAAAGGGGGGCCAGGTTGCCGAAGGGTTGCCCCTGCTTACCGTCGACGAGGAGATATACCGTCTCACGCCGGCGTTTGTGATAGGTACTGTCGATAAGTTCGCGCGATTGGCTAGGGAGGGCGAGGCGGCGTCGCTGTTCGGATATGTGAGTCGTCGATGTGAGCGCCACGGCTATGTCCACCCGGACTATTCACCATGCGACATCACCACGAGCCATCCCGCTTCAAGAGATGGACATCCATCGGCGAGCGTGCAGCCTGTTGGTCGGCTGAGACCACCGGACCTCATCATCCAGGACGAGCTACACCTGATCACAGGAGCTCTGGGCACCTCCGTTGGTCTGTTCGAGGTGGCGGTGGAAGTGCTTTCGTCATGGGACACTGCCGACGGCAGACGCGTTCAGCCACTCATTGTCGCCTCTTCCGCGACGGTACGGAACGCTCATGAGCAGGTCCGTCGCCTTTACGGACGGCAGGTCGAGATCTTCCCGCCTCAAGTGTTGGATGTGTCCGACACGTACTTCTCACAAGAGATTCGCGCAGACTCTGAGAACCCAGGACGGCGCTACATAGGAGTCAGTGCTCAGGGTGTGCGCCTGTCCAGCGCCGAAATTCGTGTAGCCGAGGTCCTGCTGTCGGCTGGCCAGTTGCTCCTCGATCGTGCAGAAACTGCGGCTGACCCATACATGACGCTTGTCGGCTACTTCAGCACAACGCGCGAACTGGCGGGTATGGCGAGATACATGGCTGACGATGTGGCGAACCGTGTCGGAAATCCCCGCCAAGATTCAGGCTTTCCTCGCCGATTCGGAACAGCCTTTGGCAACCTCAATGTGGCAGAGCTGACCTCCCGGATCGCCTCGGCTGAGATTGGCCGAACGCTCGACGGATTGAGCCTCGAGTTTGATCCCGAGTTCGACACCACGAAGGCGGTCCAGGAGCGGATCGCCGCCACGAACGCTGGCACCAAGGCGAAGAGCCGGAAAGAAGCGCCGTTCGATGTTGTGCTCGCAACGTCGATGCTCCAAGTCGGTGTTGACGTGCAACGGCTCGGACTGATGCTGGTCGTGGGCCAGCCCAAGAACACTGCGGAATACATTCAGGCATCATCTCGAGTGGGACGAGATATGTCCGGCCGACCTGGTTTGGTTGTTTCCCTCGGGAATTGGGCTCGCCCTAGGGATCTTGCCCACTTTGAGCAGTTCAGGCACTACCACGACACGTTCTACGCACAGATTGAAGCGCTATCGGTCACGCCATTCTCACCGACATCGCTGGCGAGAGGAATCGACGGATTGTTGGTTAGTGCTGCGAGAGTTGTCCAAGCGATTCAAACTGACGGGCTTTCCCCAGAACGTCAAGCGTGGCGCATTGAAGGACAACGATCTGCGGTCGAGGCGCTGGTCGAAAGGTTACTCGCAAGGATCTCGTCGGCCGCACAGGATGACGGCGCCGACAAACAGGCCAGAGATTTGCTGGTGAACCGCCTCGATCGGTGGAGTCAGCGCGCCCGACAAGCTACGGGAATGAGCAAGACACTCGTGTACGAACGCACCGGCGAAGGTGATAAGTATCTGCCTCTCATCATCAGTCCCGAAAACGCCAAGGCATCAGTCGGTGGCTCGAGCGAAGCACCGTTCGTGATTGCCAACTCAATGCGAGAAGTTCAGCCCGAAATCAACGTACTAGTGACCCCGCTACCCGAGCGACTCTTCGCTCGCCCACCTGACGGAGTTAGCGAATGGTCACTGCCGTCTGGAGACGACGACCAGTGACTGAAGCATTGATCGCCAGTACGGACGGGACCGATGAGATGTTGCATGGTGCGGAACAGGCCTTGGACCCGCTGTCCGATGTAGAATCAGGAATCGTCAAGAACCGGGCCAAAGTTGGTTCTGCCCGGCCGTCGACGCTCCTTTACACGCATGGGCCGGGGGCGATCATGGACCTCCCCGGCTTCTCTGTAATGCCCGCCGGACTTGATGACTGGGAACCCGTTTGGCAACGCCGCCAAGCCATCCCGACGATCCTCGAACCCCGCCTGCTAAACGTCGTGCGCCTCCACCTAGGCTCACAGGTGGACTCACTCCGACCTTTTCCGTGGCAACCGATACAAGGACAAAATAGGGCAGATGGCAACGACTTGGGTGTTCCGGCCCGTGTGTTCCCACAATGGTTTCGATGCAGCGGTTGCAACTACCTCGGACCACTTTCGCGCTTCAGCTATGCAAACACGCATCCGTACCGACCAGACCTTGCCCTCTTCTCCCACAAGAGCTGTCCAGGACGAGGCAAACAAAGCGCTGGGGGTGCCAGGCGTAAACGAGAGAGTCCCGCGGTCCCGGCTCAACATCTGCTGACCTGTACAAACGGGCACCTTGACGAGTTCCCCTACTCGCTGTGGGTGCACCGAGGCGCCCAATGCCCCACAGCTCCGGTCCCCGATCTGAAGATGCGCGACCCAAACGTGGGCAGGAGTGTGGGGACGATCATCGACTGTGCCGCTTGTGGAGCCACCCGCGGGATGGCCGAAGCACAGGGCACAGTCGGGCGTGACAAGCTACCGCAGCAGTGTCGAGGGCGACATCCTCACCTCGACGCATTCGACAAGACATGTGACGCCCGCCCAGCCCTCATCATGATGGGAGCATCAAACCTGTGGTTCCCATCGACTCAGTCGATCATCGTCATGCCACGAACCGACGACGAGGAGAAGGCGGCATTGGCCGACATCCTACGAGCCGAACTCGGCGCGGAGCAGATCGAACAGTTCAAGGATCAGGTCAACGTGGTCCGAGCTCTGGTTGGAAACCAAGGCATCGACACGAGCACAATCACCGACCAAGAATTCGAGGCAGCAATCGCCAGGGCCCTCGTTCCGGAGGACGCCGAGGACCGAAAGGAGAGGCTCGCCAGCTGGGATCCAGTTGAGCTGCTGGTACCGGAGTGGCGGTACTTGCAGAAGCCCGCCCTCTTTCCACAACAACAGAACTCCAGCGGATTGATGGTCACCGAAATGAATCGAGGCGAGCAACTGCCCTCGCAGATTCATCGCGTCGTCGCGGTTAACCAGATGAAGCGAGCGAATGCAGTCCTCGGCTTCACCCGACTGGATGAAATGGACAGGGTTAGCGACATTGCGAGTCGACTCGTCAAGCTCACGAGGGACGCCAGACCAACTTGGGTACCCGCCACAGAAGATCGAGGCGAGGGTGTGTTTCTTCAGCTTGACCCCGACGCTGTGGACTCTTGGGAGGCGACGATTCTGGATTCTTCTCTGTGGGTTGCTCACCGACTCGCGCACCGCCGCAACTTCCAACGCCGCTTCTCAGAGACCGCTGGCCGGGTCGATCCCGATTCACGTCTACCTGCGCCAAGGTACTGGCTGTTGCATACGTTGGCACATGTCCTCATCCGGGAGATGGCAATGTCGTGTGGCTACGGAGCGGCGAGCCTTTCCGAACGCATCTACGGATGGGCCGCCAACTCGGACCGTGAAGCAGCCGCTGGACTTCTTATCTGCACGACCGCCTCCGATAGCGACGGGACCCTCGGTGGATTGGTAGCGCTGTCATCGCCAACCCGCCTCGAAGTACTCGTCGCATCTGCCCTAGGGAGAGCCGCTCGTTGTTCCTCTGATCCCGTGTGCGGAATGCGCACTCCCAGCGACCCGGAGGACTTCCTCCATGGAGCAGCCTGCCACTGTTGTACGTTTGCCTCCGAGACATCCTGTGAAAGAGCCAACCGTTTCCTCGATCGGCGTTTCCTCCTGAACCTCCCGTCCGCCAGCGGTGACTCCATACCTGGGTTCTTCGGGTCCGTCGATGGAAGCTGACCAGTTCGAGGCCCTCGGGAGATTCCTGACGGCGCGAGAAGCGAGAGGGCTGGCCGTCCTACTAGCAGCCGGCCAGCACACATCCGGCGCCCTCAGGGAGGTCAACGGAGCCCGCCGTGAGGACGCAAAACGCCTTCTCGCGGAAGCTGGGCTGGGACACGCCGATGTGCACCGTTCGATTGCCGTTCTTCATGCAATCGCCGGAGCCAAGACGCTCCAGTACGACTTAACGCCGGTGTGGACAATGCCTGGGAATGAAGCCAAGGTCGGCCATCTCACCGGAGAGTTCCATCGCCTAGTCAAGGCTGCAAGGCAATCCGTGATTTGCGCCACATACAACTTTGAGGTCACCTCAAAGATGTGGACGGTCCTCAAGGAAGCCGCAGAGCAGCCTGGGGTTGTCGTCACGGTGTACGTCGACGGGGACAAGGCGAACGCGGAAAAGGTGAAGGCTCATGTGCCGGGCGCGATTATCTACCGATCAGCGACCACGCACGATGGCAACCAGATAGTCAGCCACGCGAAGTTCATCATCATCGACCGGTCCGTGGTTCTGCTCACGAGCGCGAACTTCTCATTTAGCGCGGAGAATCGCAACATTGAACTTGGACTCCGAATCCACGACCCGGCTCTCGCTGAATCAATCGAGTCCACAATGACCAGCAAGCATGGATCGCTCTACGAACTTGTCTGACCTACATGTGTCAAGAGATATCGCCGCACCTTTTCGTGTGGTCATGTTCGATTGTTGGAGCCGGAACTCCGAGCAAGGAGGGTCGGCTGATCCAGACAGCGGGGTATGAACAACGACCGCCCGGGCAAACCACGACCGTCGTTTGGTTCCGGGAAAGATCAGTCAGACTCTGGCGGTCCATAGAGCTCGTAGGCGGCGTCAGGATTGGCTCTCAGACGCTTCTCTAAGTCGTCGTCTTTGAGTTTGCTCAATTGTCGCTGGTGTTTCAGTTCAATCTTGAGCTCTTTGAGTCCTGACTGCATGTCCTTGATCTGGCCATCCAGCTCTGACCTCCGAGCCGAAAGCTCTACTACCTGTCGCTCTAGGGCAGCCTTCTCTCGATCAAGCTCCGCTATCTCGAAGGACAGATCGAACTCCGGATCAGTGGCGAGCTCGAGGTGCTCGCGAATACTGAGAAGCACGCCCTCGCAAGCGACTAGCAGCGCACGCGCATGACCTTGGAGTTCGGCGCTGTGCGAGCTTGGGCGATCGAGAACCGCCCTCAGATGGTGGTGGTCGTTGCTCAGTCGATCCTGGATGTCCTCCAGGTAGGATGCCCAACCCATAATCTTCTCCCTCCTGCCGGGCTAGCGATCTACTCCATGAAGACACGCTAGTTCGAGACGCAACCGTGGTGATGAATCGGTGATGCACCTCCGCTGTTGTCCATCGACAGCGTCGTCCACCTCGTTGACGAGACCAGTCTGCCAGCGGGATCGCGGCCCCTCACAGAGTCGAACGCCATAGGGAGAAGGGTGCCAGCCGGGTGGTCATTGATTGTTCGCAACGCCCCTTGTGCGACTGCTGTCCCCCCTGGTCGCGGCGTGAAGCGTTGGCCGTCCATGACCTGACCCGTCTGCAAGGCCGTGTCCACCGCCAATCATGCCGGGATGGGCTTGGAGCTGTTTGATCGGTCCCGAGCGTGACCCACCCGTTCTTGGCCACTGTCAATACGCAGACCAGGCACGGCTGGGCATCGGTAGTCACGAGCCACGGGCGTTCGGCGCACGGTCAGTCCACTTCCAGGACAGACAGTTGCACTCGGGTGCCTTCCCAAACAGGGCTTTCGAGAGTGTCAGGTAGCTCTTCCAAAGGAAGGCGGTCGGCCAGTTCGCGATCAAGCACCTTGTGCCAGTCGGTGACATCACCCGTCACCAGCACCGGACCCATCGGAAGCGCCACCTCGGTCGTATCGGCGGGAAGATCGATCGACTCGCCCTCGATGACAATCTCGGTACCTCGACCGTCAGCCAGGTCGGAAAGAGCTGCTGCTAATGAGTCGAACATGATCGAGCCGGACCATACGTTGTCGCCGAGTCTGGAGCGGATCACGACAACGATGTCGCCGGCTTCCTGTGAGGTGCCGAAGGCCTCGAACGAGACCGTCGGTAGCTCCTCTCGAGGTGCGTCCCCGACGTGGGCACGGTCGACGAGCTTCGGCCGATAGGACTCCAGCAGGTCGTTCATAGCCTCGGCCAACCGCCTCCGTCGCTCGGCAATGAAGTCCGGGTACCTGTCGATCGTCCTCAGTCCGGGTTCAAGGGGTACAAAGTGACGCTGCAGGTCATCCGGGTCCAAGTCGTCGAAGTAGATGGCGGGCGGACGATTGCTGATCTTCCGATTCGCCTTGTCTGAGATGAATGCGAGGTTGGCAAGGTCGTTGATCTCCGCTTTGCTGTAGTCGTTCTTCAGCCGAGAGCTTGGGTGGATGTGGTGGTACTCGACCGAGTAGGACCCGTCGTGGCTCAGAGCGACGGGCACGCCGAACCACCAGTCCCTCGCCTTCTGCCTCCTCGCTGCCAGGTAGCTGAGCAGGAAGAGTGGACTGGTCGAACTCTTGCCCGCGAGGCTGGCAGGGGTCACTTCAGGAATCTGATGGAGCAGACCGAGATTTCGATACAGGTTCTCCAGCGGTTCGTCGGAACGGAGTGCGGCAACATCCTGCGTGATAACCGTCGCGACCGAGGAGCTGAACCGACTCTGGATGAATGCGACTAGCAGCCAATAGACAAGGCGGTTCCGTTCTTCCTCGCCCAGGGCGCCGTCTTTTCGAGTGCCCAAATAGAAGACAAGTGGAACCAGAGCATTGGTCGAAGGTATCAACCGACTGTTGTCGATCTCAACCTCGTCCTGCAATAGTGCGACTGTGTGGCGCAACCCCCGTTTCGTCGCCTCCCAAGCAGCGTCAAGCGTCTCAGTATCGACGTTGGCAAATGCCCCAGGACTGGCTGTCTCTGTGGCCAGAGCGGCGAGGCACCTAACCAGGAAAGCCAGGTCCAGTGATTGGTATTGCCTTTCGCGACACCACTCGGCCTGCTCTTCCAGCTTGTTCACCACGCCGGGCCAACGGGCCGAAAGCGTGGCCAAGGCAAGGTCCGTCTCCTTGAGGGCTCGGCCGCGCGAGTTGACCCGCACGAAGATTTCAGTCACTTCTGGATATGGCAGATCGTCCAGAATCTCTAGCCAATACGTGTACTTGCCGATTCTGCGCACCTGATCGAGCCTGGCGAAGAGGTCTTCCTCAGAAAGTCCACTTCCCTCGACAACGCTCTGGAGGTCAGCCACCAGCTTGAATGCACTCACCTTGTCCGCCAGTAGCTCGTGGACGCCCACCCACCTAGGGTCCTTCTTCGTCGCTGCGCTCTCGATCTGGAACTTCTCGGTGAGCACATTCATCACGACTCGCGCCCTGTCGTGACCGGTGTAGACCCGATGAAGCGATGTCAGTCGCTGCTGCCCGTCTAGCAGGTACAGCGGTTTGATCAGGGAGACTCCGGTATTGCCGGAAGTCGCCATGTCCTTCTCCGTGACAAGCTCGGTGGTCTCCCAAAGAAGAATCGACCCCGACGGATAGCTCCGATAGAGAGAGTCCACCAGGCCGGCTACCTGGGCCGGCTTCCACACATACCCTCGCTGAATCTCTGGGAGGCGAAGCTCGCCGTGGGAAATCTGATCGATGAGCTTCCGAATCGTCGCGGTACCGGTCTTCATGCGATGCAACCTCTCGGTCTTCCACCAAACCAACTCGTCCTATCCCGAGATTGAAGCAGCTCGGCCCAGTTGGCCCGCGCATCATCAATTCCGGTGCTGTTCCAGTAGCCGGGCCGAGGTTCGGTCGGATTGCTGGTGCGTACGTCCACGGTCAAACCTTCGCGCCTACGCGGTCGAGGGCGGTAGACAAGAAATCCTCCAGGGACATGATGGGAATGCCGTA
>CAZDIQ010000071.1:0-11091 GCA_964505525.1 uncultured Acidimicrobiaceae bacterium
CCGGGCGAGTTTTCAGTTCACAGTCCCGTATCAGGCTCGGTATTCGGTATTCGGTATTCTGTATTCGCCTGCTGAACTGATGACTGTCCGGTGTGGATCGACTTTGTGGTCGCAGGCTCCCGTGCCCCCCTGCATCCTCGCTGACGCTCGTCTGCCGTCCCCCCTGAAGGGAGGACGCGATGCTGGCTGCCAACTGACAACTGTGAACTCAATTGGGTTCCTTCCCTAAGTGCGGCTCCCGCGGTATCCTCCGAACATATGTTCGTATTGGGAATCGACCCGGGACTGACCCGAACGGGATATGGGGTCATCGAATCCGTCGGTGGCAAGGACCGAGCGGTGTCCGCCGGGGTCATCACGACGGATCCTGACATCCCTCCTGCGCATCGTCTGCTCGAGATCAGACACGACATCGAGGCGGTGCTCGACGACTTCCCGATCGAGACCGCAGCGATCGAACAGGTCTTCGTGAACAAGAACCGAGGCACCGCCATGGCGGTTGCACGCGCATCGGGTGTCGTCATGGCCACGATTGCCGACCGCGGGCTCGATGTGGCCGAATACTCTCCGTCCCAGATGAAACTCACGATCACCGGATCAGGCACCGCGGACAAGGCCCAGATCGAGGCCGTCCTCAGGATGCGGCTCGGTGTCGGTGTGATCAGTGGTCCTGTCGATGCGGTCGATGCGCTCGGCATCGCGTTGTGTCACATCCAACATGTCGGCTCCATGATTGCGACGGTATCACGATGATCGGCCGACTCCGTGGGACGATCGCCGAACGGTCGATGGATGCGGTGATCATCGATGTCGGCGGCGTCGGATATCGCGTATCGGTAACCCCGCGCACGCTCGTGGCACTCCCCGCGATCGGTGAACAAGCTGTCATGCACACACACCTGTATGTGCGCGAGGATCAGCTCGCCCTGTACGGCTTCCCCAACGCACAGGAGCGCGATCTGTTCGAACTCCTCCTCGGTGCTTCGGGGGTCGGACCGAAGGTGGCCCTCGCGATCCTTGCGACCTTCACACCCGAGGAACTCCGGGCGACCGTGAGCACGAACGACCAGGCATCACTCACCTCCGTGCCTGGTATCGGGAAGCGCAGCGCCGAGAAGCTCATGGTCGAACTGCGACCGAAGATGGATGTCGTGGGCGCATTCGCGGTTGCGAGCGGCCCGATGAGCGAGGCTCGCGAAGCTCTTGAGCGCCTCGGGTACGGCAACGAGGAGATCCGGGGCATCCTTTCGTCACTCGGTCCGGATCTGCCGGTCGAGGAACTCGTGAAGCAATCCCTCCAGCAACTCGGGAAGAGGAACTCGTGAGAGAGGAAGGACTGCTCGCGACGGCCACAACGGAAGAAGAACGCGAGATCGAGGTCGGGTTGCGCCCACGCAAGCTCGACGAGTTCGTCGGCCAGGAGGCGCTGAAGGAACGACTCTCGATCCTGATCGAAGCGGCATCGGCACGTTCCGAATCGGTCGATCACATCTTGTTCTCCGGACCTCCGGGTCTGGGAAAGACCAGCCTGGCTGCCATCGTCGCCGCCGAGATGGGGGCGGCATTCCGATCCACCTCTGGGCCAGCGCTCGATCGTCCGGGTGACCTCGCTGCGGTGATCACGAACCTCGAACGAGGCGACGTCCTCTTCATCGACGAGATCCACCGTCTGCCGCGGCAGGTCGAGGAGGTGCTGTATCCCGCAATGGAGGACGGCCAGCTCGACATCGTCGTCGGTAAGGGCCCCGCGGCACGGTCGATCAAGATCGATCTACCTGAGTTCACCCTTATCGGCGCGACGACCCGTGTCGGACGGGTAGCTCCGCCATTGCGTGACCGGTTCGGATATGTGGCGCGGCTCGACTACTACGGCCCCGACGACCTGTCAGCGATCGTCGCAAGATCCTCCGTGCTGTTGGATTGCGCCATCGATCCTGACGGCTGTCACGCGATAGCGAGACGCAGTCGTGGGACACCGAGGATCGCCAATCGTCTGTTGCGCAGGGTTCGTGACTACGCATCGGTGCGTGCGGGCGGCAAGGTCACCGCGGATGTCGCTGATGCCGCCCTCGAGCTCTTCGAAGTCGACCATGTCGGCCTCGACAAGGTCGATCGCTCGATTCTTGAGGCTCTGATCGTCAAGTTCGACGGTGCCCCTGTCGGACTGTCGACCCTCGCGATCGCTGTCGGTGAGGACCCCGAGACGGTCGAGGACGCGTACGAGCCGTATCTCATACTCGAAGGATTGCTCCAACGCACACCGCGGGGACGCATTGCCACCGAGCGGGCATACGTGCACCTCGGGGTGCAATCACCGAAACAGGACGGCCAGGGGTCGCTGCTCTAGCGGTCGACTCAGCAGGTCGGCGCACCGGTTCCGTTTACTCTCACGCAGATGCAGGTCGCCGATTTCGACTACGAACTTCCCGAGTCCTCGATTGCCCAGGAGGCGATCGAACCCCGTGATGCGTCGCGACTGCTCGAAACGTCGACGATGACCGACCTCGTGTTCAGGGATTTCCCCTCGCTCCTTCGGCCCGGGGATCTGGTCGTCGTCAACGAGACGAAGGTGCGTGCTGCCCGACTGCTCGGGACTCGTGGGACCGGGGGCAAGACCGAGGTGTTCCTCACCCGACGCATCGATCATGAGCGGTGGCAGGTGCTGGTGCGTCCGGCCAAGAAGCTGAAGATGGGATCGGTCGTACAGGTGGGTGACCTCGCCGTGACGCTGCTGAGTGACCCGGCCGAGGGGGTCGCCACTGCAGCCTTGACCCCGAGCGGGGGGCTTGACGTCGAAGACGCCATCGCCGAGGCTGGATCGCTCCCTTTGCCCCCATACTTCCACGGTCATCTCGCTGATTCGGGTCGTTACCAGACCATGTTCGCCAACACGATCGGGTCGGCAGCAGCACCGACCGCGGCCTTGCACTTCACCGATCGAGTCGTCAACGACCTTGCCGCTGGGGGAGTGGGGATCGCAACCGTGGACCTCGAGGTCGGCATCGACACCTTCCGACCGATGACTGTTGACGACGTGAGCGACCACGCAATCCATACAGAGCGCGTATCTGTTCCCGAAGAGACCGTCGCCGCAGTCACAGCTGCGCGGGAAGCAGGAGGCAGGGTCATCGCCGTCGGGACAACGGTCGTGAGGTCGCTCGAGACCGCCGCGGATGCGAACGGGCTCATTGCCCCGTATAGCGGCGACTCAGACCTGTTCATCACGCCCGGCTACGAAATGCGGGTCGTCGATGCGATGCTCACCAACTTCCACGCACCGAGAACAACCCTGCTCGTCCTCATCGGTGCCGTGCTCGGCGACCGCTGGCGCGGCATCTATCAGCATGCCATCGACTCGGGCTATCGGTTCCTGTCGTTCGGTGACGCGATGTTCGCCGAGGTGGACCGATGACGGCGGTGTCGTGGAGCGAGGTCGCCAGGGATGGCGCGGCGCGTACCGGGGTGATGCGAACCCCTCACGGCGATGTGCCGACTCCGAACTTCATGGCCGTAGGAACACGCGCATCGGTCAAGACCATCGACACCGAGGATCTTGAACGCCTCGGGGCACACATCGTGTTGGCGAACACCTACCACCTCATGCTGCGTCCGGGATCACAGGTCGTCGCAGGGCTCGGCGAGATCCATGGCTTCATGGGATGGACCGGACCCGTTCTCACCGATTCGGGTGGCTACCAGGTGTTGTCGTTGCGCCCCGACATCACCGAGGAGCTGCTCATCTTCCGCTCGCCATACGACGGTTCGATCGTCGAACTGTCCCCTGAGAAGTCGGTCGCCGTGCAAGAAGAACTCGGTTCCGACATCGCAATGGTGCTCGACGTCCCCGTTGCGCTTCCCGCCTCTCGAGAGGCCACCGAGCACGCATTGCATCGGACCCTGCGGTGGGCGGAGCGCTCGAAGAACGCCAAGACGCGTGACGACAGGGCGTTGTTCGGGATCGTCCAGGGTGGCGCCGATCCGGGACTTCGGGCTCTTTCAGCCAGCGAGACCGCGGCCATCGGGTTCCCCGGATTCGGTATCGGTGGCCTCGCCGTGGGTGAAACCGCACAGGAACGCCACGACGCCATCGAGCCGTGCATCAGAGAACTCCCTGCGACAGCGGTGCGGTACGTCATGGGACTCGGTGACACCGAGGGCATGCTCGATGCGGTCTCACAGGGCATCGACCTGTTCGACTGCGTCCTTCCGACCCGATTGGCTCGACACGGCAAGGCTCTGACCCGTGACGGCGACATCTCGATCAAGCGTGCCGAGTGGGCGTCTGACGAGCGACCGATCGAGGATGATTGTGTCTGTGTGGCGTGTCGTCGCTACAGCAGGGGGCATCTGCGTCACCTCAACCGCACGGGTGAGCCGACCGGTCAGCGACTCGTGACGCTCCACAACCTCACGTATACGTATCGACTCATGGCCGACATCCGACACGCCATTGCATCCTCGACGTTCGAGCCATTCGCGGCCGAGGTGATTGATCGCAGGAAGAGAGGAATTGCTGCACCTCGTCACTAGCATCTCACCGTTCCACGTCATTACGCCGAAACCTCAACGGAGGCACTCCCGTGAGTCCGATCCTCGCAGCTGCAGTCCCGATCCTCGCCCAGGAAGCCGAACCTGCCGGTGGGAATGTGCTTGCCTTTCTGTTCCCCTTCCTGATCCTTGGTGGACTCTTCTATGTCTTCATTCTCATGCCGCAGCGTCGGCGTCAGAAGAAGACCAGGGAGATGCAGTCGGCCATGGGCATCGGGGACGAGGTGAGGACCATCGGGGGGATCCTCGGAACGATCGTTGGTGAAGAAGACGATGTATTCGTGCTCGATCTCGGAGGAACGACGATGCGGGTCGTCAAACGCGCCATTGCGGAGCGTCTGACGAAGGACGGCATCGTCGAAGGCGACTCGGAGTGAGCACCAAGCGCGCCATCATCACGCTGATCGTTACGGTCGGCATTGCGTGGGGTTCGGTCGGCGCAATGCTTGCGTTCGGTTGGGCACCGAAGCTGGGTCTCGACCTCCAGGGCGGATTCGCCGTGACCCTGGTTGCTCCGGAAGGCACAGACAAGGCCACGCTGGAAACCGCAGCAGAGATCATGCGCAGGCGCGTCGAGAACCTCGGTGGCGTGCAGGAGCCGGAGATTGCCGTCGTCGGTGATCGCTCGATCGTTGTCCAGCTTCCCGGGGTAACGGATCGTGAGCGGGCTCTCCAGGCCGTCGGTACGACCGGTGAACTGTCCATGCGGCCCGTGTTCGGCCAGGCCATCGGAAGTCCCGCCATTGCCGATCCAGACGGTGAACACCCAACGGGGCTCGATCCTGACACCGGCCTTACGATCGAAGATGACGTCACCATGGATGCGTATCTTGCCGATCAGGACGGATTGTTCGTCTACTCGGTAGGACCGGCGTTCCTCACCGGCTCGGATATCTCTGGCGCCCAGGTGCAGTTCTCCCAGACGGGTGTCGCCGGTCAGTGGGTCGTCGTCCCCGATTTCACCTCCGAGGGTGGCAACAAGTTCCGCGAAGCCACGAAGGAACTTGCGACCTATCCGTCTGGCGATGCCCGTCGCCAGCTCGCGATCGTGGTCGACGGTGTCGTGTTCTCCGCCCCTGCCGTCGCCAACGATGTGAGCCCTACAACCGGTCTCGACCCCAACGCGGTTGTGATCACCGTCGGTGTTACTGAGAACGCACAGCAAGAAGCCGAGAACCTTGCCGCCATCCTCAGGTACGGCGCTCTTCCGGCGGCCTTCGAACGTGAGCGGGTCGAAGCGATTTCGGCGACGCTCGGGTCTGACTCGTTGCGCGCCGGACTGGTCGCAGGCATGGTCGGTCTTGCGCTCGTTGCGCTCTACATGCTGCTCTTCTACCGGTCGCTCGGTCTTGTCTCCATCATCGGGCTGACAGTGTTCGGTAGCTATGTGATTGCGATCATCACGCTGCTCGGGGTGACACAAGGGACCACCCTGACACTTGCTGGTGTGACCGGGGTGATTGTGTCGGTCGGTATCACCGCGGATTCGTACGTCGTGTACTTCGAACGGATCAAGGAAGAATTCAGGAAGGGGCGCGGTCTGCGACAAGCCGTCAACTTCTCATTCGCGTCCGCGTTCCGCACCAACCTTGTCGGTGACGCGGTGACCTTGATGGGTGCCGTGCTCTTGTACCTCCTGGCCATCGGGCAGGTGAAGGGTTTCGCACTGACGCTCGGTATCGCAACGGTCGTCGATATCGCTGTGGCGTACTTCTACACGAGACCGGCGACCTTCCTGCTCGCACGGGGACCCCTTGGCGATGGCGGTAGCTTCTCGATCAAGGGCGCAATGGGTCGCATGGACGACGACGAGGAATCCGATGACGCCGCGCAACCGTTCTCAGCCGAGGAGGTGCCAGCATGAGCGTGTTCTCGGACCTGTATCGGGGCAAGACGAAGTTCGACTTCGTCGGTATCTCCAAGACGACGCTCAAGGTGTCTCTCGCTCTTGTCGTGCTCTCCGTACTCATGGTGTTGGTGCGTCCTTTCAACCTTTCGGTCGACTTCACCGGTGGCGTGATCGTCGCCGTTCCGAACAATTCCGGTGCCACGGTCGAGGAATACCGGGCCGATCTCAGATCGGTCGGGTTCGGTGATGCCAGGGTCCAGGTGTCGAGCGAAGGATTCGTCACGGTCCAGACAGAATCGCTCGACCCCGAGGAACAGATCGAACTGGTTTCGGTTGTTGCATCAACGGCCGAGGCTGATGTGCACCAGGTCAACGTCGATGCGGTCGGACCGACCTTCGGCGCGGAGATGACGAAATCGGCGATCAAGGCCCTTGCGGTGTTCCTCGTGGTCGTCTCCCTGTTCATGACGTGGCGATTCGAGTGGAAGATGGCGATAGCCGCGCTCGCAGCCCTGGTCTTCGACCTGACCGTCACAGCCGGTCTGTACGCCCTCATCGGCTTCGTCGTGACCCCGGCGACGGTCATCGCGGTGCTGACCATCCTCGGGTATTCCCTCTACGACACCGTCGTCGTGTACGAGAAGGTCAAGGAAAACGAACACGATCTGCGCACCAAGACGACCATCTCGAACATCGTCAATCTTTCGGTGAACCAGGTGCTGATGCGATCCATCAACACATCGCTCACGTCGCTGTTGCCCGTCGGATCGCTGTTGCTGGTCGGGGTGTTGGCGATCGGCGGCGAGACCCTCAAGGAATTCGCTCTCGCACTCTTCATCGGGATCACGATCGGGACATATTCCTCGATCTTCGTTTCGGCGCCGATTCTGGCCATGTGGAAGGAAACGGAGCCCGAGTGGGAGCGCCAGAGGCGGCGGGTCGAACGGGCAAGCGCAGGCGTGGTTGTTGCCGACGATGCCATCGCCGAGGTTGCTCGGCCATCGGGTGTTCCTTCGCAGGTCGCGAGGCCTCCCAAGCAAAGGCGTAAACGCCGGTAGCATTCATCCATGGCGAACGCCACGGAGACGACTCAACCTCTCTCGGATCCCGTTCCATTCGTGGATCCAGCCGTGCGCGGGCGATCACCCGACGAGATGATGGCCGAACTTCGCGAATCGTTCCTTGCCACGCACCGTGGGGCATCGACCGAGGTGATCGATAGGGCATACAAAGTGGCGTCGAAGAGCCACAAGGGACAGACCCGCGGGACAGGGGACCCGTACATCGTCCACCCGATCGCCGTTGCGCAGATTCTTGCGGATTACGGCCTTGATGAGGCGACGCTCGCCGCTGCGTTGATGCACGACACGGTCGAGGACACCGACCTCACCCTCGACGGCGTGCGGGAGCAGTTCGGTGACGAGGTCGCCCTGCTCATCGACGGTGTCACGAAACTCGACAGGATCAAGTTCTCGAGCAGGGAAGTTGCCCAGGCAGCCACGATCCGCAAAATGGCCGTTGCCATGGCCAAGGACATCCGGGTCCTCGTGATCAAGCTGGCCGACCGCACTCACAACATCCAGACGCTCGCTCCCCTTCCGATCGACAAGCAGCGCAGGGTGGCGTCAGAGACCCTCGACGTCTACGCACCGCTCGCGCACAGGCTCGGGATGCAGGAGATCAAGCACGAGATGGAAGAGACGTGCTTCGGAGTGCTCTTTCCCGGACCGAAGGCCGAGCTCGAGGAGGCCGTGCAAAGGCGGTCACCCCAGCGTGAGAGCTACATCGAGAACGTCATCAAACTTGTGACCGAGGAGGTCGAGACCGCAGGCATCAAGGCGGTGATCTCCGGACGGCCGAAGCACCTCTACTCGATCTACCGGAAGATGGTCTCGTCCGGTCTCGAATTCGAGCAGATCCACGACCTCATCGGCATCAGGATCATCGTCGACGATCTCCGTGACTGTTATGGCGTTCTCGGTCTGATCCACACGATGTGGCCACCGATCCAGGGCAGGTTCAAGGACTACATCGCCATGCCCAAGTTCAACTTCTACCAGTCGCTGCACACAACGGTCGTCGGTCCCGAGGGCAAGGCGCTCGAGGTCCAGATCCGCACACAGGAGATGCACGATCGGGCAGAGGCCGGTATCGCTGCGCACTGGCGCTACAAGGAGGACGATGGCGGCGGCGGTGAGTTGCCCGTCGTGCAAGACCTGCGAGAGCTCCAGGACGATGCCGAGGACCCCGAAGAGTTCCTCGAGAACCTCAAGCTCGACCTGTATCAGGACGAGGTGTTCGCCCTCACCCCGCGCGGTGATGTGAAGACCCTGCCGAAGGGTGCCACCCCTGTGGACTTTGCGTACCGGGTCCATACCGATGTCGGACACCGGTGTGCGGGAGCGAAGGTCAACGGACGACTCGTGCCGTTGTCGACCGAGCTCGAGTCCGGTGACATCGTCGAGATCATCACGTCAAAGGCCCAGGACGCCCACCCGTCGCGTGACTGGCTCGTCTTCGTCAAGTCATCAAAGGCAGCAGGCAAGATCAAGGGCTGGTTCTCGAAGGAACGCCGCGACAACGCTGCCCACGACGGCAAGGACGCGGTGACGAAGTCCCTCAGGAAACATGGCCTCCCGATCCACAGCATCGATGACGAGCTCGACGCCGTGGCGTCGGAACTCGGATTCGACGAACTCGAATCGTTGTACATGTCGGTCGGAGAGGCACGGACAAGCCCCGAGACGGTTGCCCAACGACTCGGTCGCAAGCTGAAACCTGACGAGGCGGCCGAGGCCGTCCAGGCCGAACGGCTCCCGACCCCGCACAAGCGCAGACAGCGCCTTGCAGGGGACGTGATCGTCGAGGGCATGGAGGACATGCTTGTGCGCATGGCCAAGTGCTGTGGTCCCGTCCCTGGTGACGACATCGTCGGATTCGTGACGATCGGTCGCGGTGTGAGCGTCCATCGCGCCGATTGCGCCAACATCGGTTCGTTGAACGAGACCGGAGCCGAGCGGATGGTCGATGTCGAGTGGGCATCCGAACAGGCGGGGACGTTCTTCGTCTGGATCCAGGTCGAGGCACTCGATCGCCCACGCCTCCTGAGGGATGTCACGGCAGCCTTGTCCGACGTCGGTGCCAACATCCACGCCTCATCGTCGGTGACGGGCCGCGACCGGATCGCCTTGTTGCGATACGAGATCGAGTTGTCCGACCGCGAGACCCTCGAATTGGTCCTCAGCTCTGTGCGCGGTGTCGAGGCGGTCTACGACGCCTATCGACTCGTCGTCTAGGACGTGTCGTTTTGTTGATCGCGGGTGCCCCGCTGTGGCTGTACCAGACGAACACCTACGTCGTTGCGAACGACACGGGCGGCCCTGCAGTCATCATCGATGCCCCACCGGATCCGGGTGGAGTGGCTGACCTGCTCGCACGATACGACCTGACGCCTGTGGCCGTCCTCGTCACCCACGGTCACATCGATCATGTCGGTGGGATCGACGGCATCGCAACGGGGACGGTGAGGGCGTTTCTCCACCCCGATGATCTCGACATGGCGCGCCATCCAGGTGAACAGCTCCGTGCGCTGCTCGGATCAGCAGCCCCGCCATTGGACGAAGAGATGGTTTCGACCCGCTTCTCCGACCTCGAGGACGGTCAGGACCTCGGGCTTGCGGGTTTGGATCTGCGGACGATCCATACACCCGGTCACACGCAGGGACATTGCTGTTTCCATCTGCCCGCAGAAGGGGTCCTGTTCTCGGGGGACCATCTGTTTGCGGGGAGCATCGGACGCACGGATCTTCCCGGCGGGTCGTTCCGGATGCTCATGGAGTCGATGGTGGACAAGATCGCACCGCTTGACCACGGAACCGACGTTCTCCCTGGGCATGGCCCCAGCACTACGCTTGCCGATGAATGGGCGTCGAACCCGTTCCTCCAAGACCTGAAATGACATGACCGAGCTCCGCCGCCCCAAGGGCACCAACGACATACTTCCACCCGAATCGGAACACTGGCGTCGCGCCCACCGCGTGTTCGATGACCTTGCCGAACGATTCGGATACCCGCTCGTGATCACACCGATGTTCGAGCCGACGGAATTGTTCGAGCGCGGTGTCGGAGAGGCAACCGAGGTCGTCGAGAAGCAGATGTACACATTCGACGACCGTGGTGGTCGCAGCATCACGCTGCGACCCGAAGCGACGGCGTCGGTGGTCCGCGCAGCCATCCAGGCCGGTCTTGGCACAGGCACTTTCAAGGGCGCCTATTGGGGTCCGATGTTCCGATACGAGCGCCCACAGCAGGGCCGGACGCGCCAGTTCTACCAAGGTGGGGTCGAATATCTCGGTAGTGCCTCTCCCGAGGCGGATGTCGAGGTGATCGAGTTCGGGTACCGGTATCTCGAGGAGATGAACGTACCGGACGTCGAGGTACGGCTGAATTCCATCGGTGACGCCGACGACCGTGTCGGGTACCGCGCCGAGATCACAGAATTCCTGCACGCCCGCAGGGACGCACTCTCGCAGGACGCACGGGAACGGATCGATACCAACCCGATGCGGGTGCTCGACTCGAAGGCGGACGCAGAAGTCGTGAAGGACGCTCCCGTGCCGATCGATCACCTCGGACCGCGGGCAGCGGAACACTTCGCCGCGGTGCGTGCGGGGCTCGACGAGCTCGGCATACCG
>CAZDIQ010000072.1:0-3140 GCA_964505525.1 uncultured Acidimicrobiaceae bacterium
GCTGAAGGCTGAAAAACGTGGGCCCGGTAGGACTTGAACCTACGACCAAGCGATTATGAGTCGCCTGCTCTGACCAACTGAGCTACGGGCCCGCAGCGACAAGAGTACAACGGGCAGATTCTGACGACATGTGGCGCCGCTCTCATCGAGAGGTGAAGAAATCGTGCGCAGATGCCGATGACTGGATGAAACCACCTGGAGGTCGCGTGTTCAGATCGAGGCTCCTGCTTGCCGCGACCCTGGTCGCCCTGATCGGCGTTGCACCCCTGGCGACGGACCAGACGCCGAGCGCCGCAGCCCCACCCACCCCCACGAGTGACGTTGCCTTCTTCGACCCCACCCAAGGCATCTGGCACGTAGGTTCCCGCACCACCGCAACGACATCGTTCTACTTCGGCAACCCTGGCGACTATCCGATCGTCGGCGACTGGGACTGTGATGGGATCGACACACCGGGCCTGTACCGCCAGTCGGATGGCTACGTGTACCTGCGCAACTCCAACACACAGGGCACCGCGAACATCAAGTTCTACTTCGGGAACCCGGGAGACATACCGCTTGCTGGCGATTTCGACGGTGACGGGTGCGACTCCGTTTCGATCTACCGACCATCGGAACAACGGATCTATGTGATCAACAAACTCGGTTCAAACGACGGCGGACTCGGTGCCTCGGACTATTCGTACATGTTCGGCAACCCGGGTGACAAACCCTTTGTCGGTGACTTCAACGGCGACAACATCGACACTGTGGGCCTCCATCGAGAGTCGACAGGGTTCGTCTACTACCGGAACATCAACTCGACCGGGAACGCGCATCACGAGTTCTTCTTCGGTAACCCCGGTGATCGGATCTTCGCTGGCGACTGGAACGGTACGGGCTCCGACTCCCCCGGCATCTTCCGGCCTTCGACAAGAACCGTGCACCTTCGCTTTTCGAACACCCAGGGAAGCGCAAACGAGTCATATGTGTGGGGACAATCCCACTACCTACCGCTCGCAGGCGCGTTCGGCGGCCTGCCAACCGGCGGAGGCACGTGCTCGATCCTCCCTGCGAACAACATCTGGAATCGCAGGGTCGACACACTTCCCGTCCACCCCCTATCGGCCCAGTACATCAACTCGATCGGGTCGAGCAGGACACTCCATGCCGACTTCGGATCCGGCAATTGGCCACCGGTCAATGGGGGCCCGATCGGGATCCCGTTCGTCGAGGTGCAGCCATGGCAGCCGAAGGTGAGGATCCAATACACGGACTACGGGTCCGAATCGGATCCCGGACCCTTCCCGATCCCGCCCAACGCACCGATCGAGGGCGGACCGAACGCCGGTGGCGATCGGCACGTCATCGTTCTCGATCGCTCGGCGTGTGTCCTGTATGAACTGTTCAACGCCTTCCCCAACACCGACGACTCGTGGCGTGCGAGTTCCGGTGCCAAGTACGACCTGAGATCCAACGCGCTGCGACCCGATTCGTGGACGTCTGCCGATGCGGCAGGTCTCCCCATCTATCCGGGTCTCGTGCTCTACGACGAGGTGAAATCGGGCAGGATCTCCCATGCCATCAGGTTCACCGCTCCCCAAACCCAGAAGGCGCACGTATGGCCTGCGAGGCATCACGCTTCGAACCAGACAAGCCAGTCCTACCCGCCGATGGGCCAACGGTTCCGACTGAAGCAGAGCTACGACATCTCGGGATACCCGAAAGATGTCCAAGTCATCCTCCGGGCGTTCAAGGAATACGGACTGATCCTCGCCGACAACGGCAGCCCGTGGTACATCTCCGGCGCCCCAGATGAGCGATGGAACAACACCGTGCTCCACGCATGGGACGACATACCGGGTTCCGCGTTCGAGGCCGTCGATGTGTCGGGTCTCATGATCGACCCCAACTCCGGAGCAGCCGTTCCCTAGCGACCTTCGGCCACGCCTACCCGCCGATCCGTTCGGGCACGAGATAGCTGTAGCGATATGCCTCCGTGTAGCCGAGCGCGCGATACAGGGACAAGGCTCCCTCGTTGGACGCCGATACCTGGAGGAACATCGTCTCGCACCCGTTCGACACCGCCCAGTCCGTGGCTGCGGACATCAGGCGACTCGCAAGGCCTTGCCTCCTCGCCGAGGGTGAAACGGCGACCGAGTAGACGGCGGCGTACTTGCCTGACCTGACGACGATGCCCGCGCCGAGCTCACCGATCGAGACACCGGCGGCTCGGTCTGCGACGCGTCCGAGGAGGCGTCGCCACGCATGGGCGTGGGCATCCTCGCGGTCGTTGAGCTCGTTGAGCCGGTCGAAGAACGACTCTGAATCGACAGGCTCGAATGCGACGCCCGCGTCTTGCGAGATCGCCGTCGCGGGTGCCGTCATCACGATGGTCTCGTCGACGTTCCGATAGCCCCACTCGGCCTCGATCGTCTCGACCGCCGCGTGTGCAAGCAACGGCGTGACCCGCACCACCAGCGCACCACCGCGGTCGGTGAGCCATTGTTCGATTATGCGCCGGGAAGCAGGCGATGTGTCCGGCATTCCCGCTGCCGTTGCACAGTTGACGCGTCGCGTGAACCCGCCTGCGGCATGGAGTGTCCAACCTGCGACATCGGTCGACTCCTCGGGGGTCCAGGTGTCGTACCCAGCCCGCTCGAGCTCCTCGACCGATGTCACGACTCGACCGTGAAACGAGCGAGTCCCTCCGACATCTCGGCGGGCCAGCGCATCGGTCGCCCTGCCGAATTGACGCAGGCTGCATGAACCGTCTGGGTGGCGATCACTTCCTCGCCTCGCATGATCCGCTGCCCGAACCTGCCCGTCACCCGCTTCATCTCCTCGACCCAACTCTCGACGACGAGCTCGTCCGCCTCGATCGCCGGTGTAACGAACGACGTCTCGATCGATGTCACGAACACCTGCGTACCAAGGTCGGCGAGCCCCGACAGGGTCCACCCGAGCTCCCGGAACAGATCGATGCGGCCGACTTCGAAGTACTGGATGTACACGGAGTGGTTCAGGTGGCGGTACGGGTCGAGTTCATAGAACCTGACACTGATCGGGGTGTGGTGAATCATGGGAATACGCTACTTGAATCCGTGCTGACGCCAGGCCTCGTATACACCGATGGCGGCCGCGTTCGCGAGGTTGAGGGC
>CAZDIQ010000072.1:3240-4403 GCA_964505525.1 uncultured Acidimicrobiaceae bacterium
CCCTTGCGAAGCGCCCACACGTTGTCGTCGAAGAAGAAGATTCCGACGACCTCGACACCGTGGGTCCCCGCTTCGAGCTGGGGAAGGATCATCTGCTGCACCTTGTAGCTTGCGGCCCTTGGCGTGTTGAGTACATACGCGACCTTCATCACTGCTCCTGGTTGGACAATCAACTGAATCTACCGTCGGGGCGGGCGGCTGGGAACGGGACTATTGCTCTCCGCGGACGGCCTTCTCGTCGAGCAACATGAAGCCCAGTGCGGGGTCCTTCGATTGGACAGACTTGACGACGTCCCACCGCGAACGCAGCTGTTCGCGCAGCCACAACGAGATGTGACCGTGGCTCATCCATGTGTACGGCACATGGCGACGGGTCGGCGGTTTGGAGGCGAACACCATGAGACGGAGTCGGATCCCTGCCGGATGCATCGCGTGTCCCGACTTGATCAGAGAATCGACGATCTGGTCAGCTATCTCGGGTCGGATACGACCGACCCTACCGATGGCTGCCCGCAGAACCAACGGGTCGCGTGCCGCGTGGTTGAGTTCGGCCGCTCCCTCCTTGACCTCACCGATGATGACATCGATGGTTTCATCGGACGTGTCGAGGGCAGGATCCGGTTCGAACGCAATGCCACCGGTGTCCCCGTCGATGCTGATGGACCCGGCTCCTGGAAACCGGACGGCAAGCACATCGACATCCGTCACCGTCCTGGGAGTCGACGAGGCCATGTGTTCAAGGATCGGGTATTCCGTCACCGTGAAGTATCCGTTGGCGTAGAGATAGGTCTGCACAAGTGCAACAGCGGCGTCCATGACCCAGCAGCCTATCGACGACTCGCACCAGAAATCCCCGCGCCTACTCGATGACTTCTACGGCGACGTGGCCCTGCCGCTCGGAGTTGGCGGTGCCGTACGGTTCTGGACCGATGGTCCTCGCCGAGATTCGGTACCAACCGGGCGGGACCTCGGGGATCACGATCGCGAAGGAATTGGGCAGCACGTAGCCGATTCCCGGGACCGTCGTGGTTCCGCCAGGCTCGCCTGCCGTCGTCTCGCCGTCGTGAACGAGCAGGTGAGTAGCGACCCAGTCGTCCCCGTCCCAGCATTGCCATGTCGATCCATATCCGGTCAGTCCTCGGTCGATCGGATCCGAGCCGTCG
>CAZDIQ010000072.1:4503-8688 GCA_964505525.1 uncultured Acidimicrobiaceae bacterium
CGTACAATTCCCGGGACCGCACCGCCTTGCACAGGAGTGACCAATGGACTTCGCGTTTTCCGACGAGCACCGCGCCCTTCGCGCCATGGTCAGAGAATTCGCAGAGTCCCAGATCGCACCGCACGCCGAGGAATGGGACCGCGACCACCATTTCCCCACCGATGTCGTGCGGGAAATGGGTGAACTCGGGCTTTTCGGTATCACGGCGGACGAGAAATGGGGCGGAGCAGGTGCAGACTTCACGAGCCTGTGCATTGCCATCGAGGAACTCGCCAGGGTCGATCAATCGATGGCGATCACCCTCGAGGCAGGTGTCGGGCTCGGCATCAACCCGATCCACGAATTCGGCACGGACGAACAGAAGGAGCGATGGCTCCCCGATCTCGTCGCCGGAAGGACACTTGCCGGTTTCGGTCTGACCGAACCGGGGGCCGGATCCGATGCCGGTGCGACCGCTACCCGGGCGGAACTCGACGGCGACGAGTGGGTGATCAACGGATCGAAGGCGTTCATCACGAACTCCGGCACCGACATCACCAGCCTTGTCACGATCACGGCGCGAACGGGCGAGAACGAGATCTCGACGATCATCGTGCCCTCGGGGACACCGGGATTCACCGTCGAGCCACCGTATCGGAAGATGGGTTGGCACGCATCGGACACCCATGGTCTCGTGTTCGAGGACTGCCGGGTGCCCAAGGACAACCTCCTCGGACCTCGTGGGCGGGGATTCCACCAGTTTCTTTCCACGCTCGACGACGGGCGCATCGCGATATCCGCAATGGCGGTCGGGGTCCTCCAGGCGTGCCTCGACGAGTCGGTCGCCTATGCAAAGGAACGAGAGAGCATGGGCAAGCCGATCGGGTCCTACCAGGCGGTGGCGTTCAAGTGCGCCGACATGCAGATGATGACCGAAGCGGCCCGGCTTCTCACCTATCGAGCGGCGTGGCTCAAGGAACAGGGTCTGCCGTTCAAACAGGAAGCCGCGATCGCAAAGCTCTACTCGACCGAAGCGGCCGTCACCGCCACGAGGGAAGCCACCCAGGTGTTCGGCGGTTACGGGTTCATGGACGAGACCCTCGTTGCACGCCAGTACCGCGATGCGAAGATTCTCGAGATCGGCGAGGGCACCTCAGAGGTCCAGCGCCTCGTGATCAGCCGCGGACTCGGGCTTCCCATTTCGTGACCGAGGCGGTCGCGTCGTAGGCGTGGACGAGATATCGGGCCACGAGTTCGGGATCGGGCGTGCTTCCGATGCCGGGACCCGTGGGCATCACCATCTGACCCTCCGAGAACCGTGAGTCCACGATGTCGCGCTCGAAAAACCAGTCCGCCGGGGCGACGTCCGATACGAAGGCCGTCGGCAGCGCGGCGAACAGATCGCTGTAGGTGCGACCCACCCCCGATTCGAGCAGCCCCGACGCCCGCCACCGCTTGCCACGCCGCTCAACCTCGGCGATCGTGGAGATCGATCCGGCGAACCCCAGCCGCGCCGGTTTGATCACGACCCCGTCGATCAAAGGCGACGACAACGCGTCCTCCGCATCGGCTGCGGAACGGACAGTCTCATCGGCAAACACGGGGGCGTCGATGATCTGGCGGAGTCGCTCGAGTGTGGCCGCATCGGAAGGGTCGCACGGCTGCTCGAGGTACGCAATGCCCTGATCGGCGACGGCTTCGAGCTCATCGATGGTCGACCGGTCGAACGAGCCGTTCGCATCGAGACCGACAATCGCCTGTGGCTGGGCCTCGATCACCTCGGCCACATGGAGCACATGACCGGGTGCGACCTTCACCTTGAATCGTCCGACGCCGAGCGCTGCCGCCGACTCGACCACCGCTCGAGGATCCCCACCGAGACTCACCGCTATCGATGCCGGGACAGCTTCCCGTGTGACTCCCATGATCGATCCGAGCGACTCGCCCTTTGCACGCGCGGCGGCGTCGGCAAGGGCGAACTCGATCGCGGTACCCAACGTGAGTGTCGTTGACCCGATCGCCACCGCTTCAAGAACTGCTTCGATCGATTCGTCCTGACCGGGATACGGTGGCGCCTCTCCCCACCCGGTCACGCCATCGATTTCCGCCTCGATGATTCCGATCTCGCGCGATCCGACGACGCCGGTTGCTGTGTGGAAAGGACCCTTCAGGGGGATGGAGAGGTGGTGAAGGGTTGCTCGAATCTCAGGCATTGGGGACGACGATAGACGGTGTTTGGTGCCGTCATCTCGGCTGCCCTATCCGTCCACCTGAAACCCGTGAGGCTTGCGGGTTCGAGCCGCTGCGATCTCATCGGCCGAGATCAGCAATTCTCCGGTGCCGGTGATGGATGCGGACCCTGTGATGACCGGTGCGATCGTTCCCGTCGCCTCGTCGACCCAGGTGTATCGGGCAAGGAACTGCGATCCCGTGATCGACTCCTGCACCCAGGTCTCCCCTTCCGAGAGCTTCCCGTCCGCCGCGAGGCAGGCGAGCTTTGCGCTGGTCCCGGTTCCGCACGGTGACCGGTCGTAGGTGCCACTCGGACACAGGACGAAACTCCGCGAATCGGAATCCGGCAGCTCGGGTACACCGAAGAGCTCCACATGGTCGACATCCGGGTATCCGGCACGGTGGACCGCCTGCTCGATCGCCTCGGTCTCCACCAGCAGATCGCGGGTTGGTCGGTTGAGATCGAATTCGCGCGAGGTGACGAGGAAGAAGGTGTTGCCGCCATACGCAACATCCCCCTGGATGATTCCCAAACCCGGGACATCGACCTCCACACCGTGTGCAAGACGGCGGCTATCGACATTGGCGATGGATACCGATCCGTCGTCGTTGAGCTCGGCTGTGATGATCCCCACCGGCGTTTCGATCCTCACGCTGGGCCCCTCGGCGGTCCCGAGCCACTTGAGCGTCTCCACGAGGCCGATGGTTCCGTGGCCGCACATACCGAGTGCCGCGGATCGATCGACGAAAATCACTCCCGTCGCACAGGTCGGATCCTGCGGTTCGACGAGCAGCGCCGCCACCATCGCCTCGTTGCCTCTCGGTTCGCCCACGACAAGTCCCATGATCGGCAGGTAGTTCGCCACGAGATCCGATCGCCTGTCGGCCACGGTGTCGCCTGCGAGCATCGGGAACCCGGACGTGATGACGCGTGTCGGTTCGCCTCCCGTGTGCGAGTCGATGACCCCGATGGCGAGGTCGCCCGTCGGTTTGGCCGTCGTTGTCATTGGAACCTCGAGATCGAGAACCGTTCGGCGTCGATTGCGGTCGGCTTTCCCGACACGATTTCGGATACAAGCTGCCCGGTTCCCGGACCGATCGACAGTCCGATCATCGCATGGCCGGTGGCAATCGTCACATTGTCCCACCGCGAGGATCGGCTGATGATGGGGACACCATCGGGTGTCACCGGTCGCAGACCTGCCCACGTCCCGCGGACGGTCAGATGCTCGTCGAAGTCGAGCCTTGTGCGCGCCAACCGCTCGATGTCCCTGATGCGACGCGGGTCAGGAGCCGTATCGAACCATCCGAGTTCGAATCGCCCACTGAGGCGCAGCTGGTCCCCCATCGGTCCGATGGCGACATGTTTCTCGCCGAGCAACATGGCATGGGTCGGTCCTGATGCGGGGCGATCCACCGTCATGCTGAAACCTCGACCGGGTAGGACGGGAATCCTCTCACCGAGCAGCTTGGCCAACACTCCTGACCACGCACCCGTTGCAAACACGACCTCGCGTGCGGTGATCGGTCCGTTCGTCGTCGTGAGCGACGTGATCGCCCGTCCCGAGGTCGTTGCGTCGGTGAGTGCCGTGTGCGACAGCAGTGTGACCCCCTGGTCGGCCGTCGCCTGCCTCAGACCATCGAGGAACATCGCGGGGTTCATGTTGCGATCGTTCGGGAACCTGACGGCACCTATCACCGACTGGTTGAGAGCCGGCTCGAGTCGGCGGACCGCCGGACCGTCGAGGATCTCCGATTCGACCCCGTATGCCCGGGAGCGCTCGGCGTGCCGGATGGCACCGTCGAATGCGCGCTCGTCCCCGTACACATCGAGCACGCCGCCCGTCGATTGGTGGCACTCGATGTCGTGGCGATCGGTCCATTCGTCGATCAGCGTGAGGCTGAGCCGAGCGATTTCCGACAACGCCGTTGCGGTCTCGTCAAGGTCGCGACCACGGCTGCTCCTTGCGAACG
>CAZDIQ010000072.1:8788-10980 GCA_964505525.1 uncultured Acidimicrobiaceae bacterium
TGTCCCCGTCATCCACACCTTCCGCCAATCGGACGGCGTTCTTCACGGGCATCACGTACGCCCCCGCACCCTTGTCGGGGAAGAGGGACGTGCTCCACTTCGTGTCTCCCAGGCGCACATCGACCTTGACGGAACCGAACCCCCGAGGCGGTGATTCGAGGGTGTCGAGTGCGTCGAGGATCTGGTCCGAGATGGCCACGGGGACCGTGAGGAACACCCAGGGGTTCTCGTGTGAGGTCAGCCAGAGCTGTGTGGAGAATGTGAACTCCGTCTGCATCCACGCACCCTATCAATCCGTGCGTGCCAGAATGGCTGGGTTCGGGCGCGACCAATCCGACGCGCGGGGAGCGGGTGGATCAGTCGCAGCGATGAGAACGCCGATATGGGAAGACGTTCTCAGCTTCTTGGGGATGCCTCAGGCGTGCCGACCCGAACTTCGTCGTCCGATGGGCAAGCCGCGCCGGAGTGCATCCGGAACCTCATGTCGATCGCTGTCACATGCCCATACTCCGTCGGGATGCACCGATTGTGGAGACACAAATTTCCACGTTCGCAATGACTAGTGCAGGTAGTCGCCTTCGTGCGGTTGTGTAGAGTTCGAATCTGTCAAGACCCCGCCAGAGGCCGATGACATTCGCCGGAAGTTGTACCGCGAGGAGCGACGACGCGTTGGTCGATCCAGGTCAAGCTACGCATGGTTCTCTTCCCGTCGGCGTCGTGACCTTCTTGTTCACCGACATCGAGGAATCAACGACGCTCGTCCAGGCGATCGGCGACACCGCCTACTCCGAGGTGCTCGACGCCCACAACGGCATCATGAGGGCGGCGATTACCGAGCGTGGAACGGTGGTCAAGACCATCGGCGACTCGTTCTTCGGGGTCTTCCCGGAACCGTTCGACGGTATCGAGGCTGCGATCCGCATCCAGAGGGACCTTGCAGCCGCACCGACGACGAGTGGTATCAGGGTCAGGATGGGTCTCCACAGTGCAACGGCAGTCCTCGGAGGAGACGACTACGTCGGACTGGACGTCCACCGATGTGCTCGCATCGCCGACGCGGCGAACGGGGGGCAGATCCTCGTGTCGTCGACGACGCAGGCGCTCGTCGATCGGGTGATCCCCGAGGGCACATCCCTCCAGGATCTCGGACGCCATCGCCTCAAGGATCTCAGCGAACCCGAGGTGTTGTTCCAGGTCTGTGCGGACGGTCTGGAACGTGACTTTCCGCGGTTGCGAACTGTCGAGGCGGTCAGCGGTAATCTTCCCGCTCAGCCGAACACGTTCGTCGGCCGGGCGAGCGAGGTCGCCGATGTCGTGGGGCTGCTTGAAGGATCGCGCGCCGTCACGCTCACCGGGCCGGGTGGGACGGGGAAGACCCGATTGGCGCTCGATGTCGCACAGAAGGTGGTCGGGTCCTTCAACGACGGTGCGTACTTCGTCGCCCTTGAGGCGGTCACGGATCCTGATCTGATACCGACGACGATCATCAGTGCGTTGGGTCTCCCCGCTACGCGCGCAGGTCTCTCCCCGACCGACCACCTGACGCGGTACCTCGAGGACAAGCAACTCTTGCTCGTTCTCGACAACTTCGAACAGATCGTCGACTCGGCTGCCTTGGTGGCGTCCCTGATCGTCGCTGCACCACGCACGAAGATTCTGGTGACTTCTCGTGTCCCGCTTCGGATCCAGGGCGAGCGCGAGTACAAGGTTCCCCCGTTGTCGGTTCCGGACCTCCACGGCCCGGTCGACGCAGAAGCCGTGACCTCCTCCGAGGGTGTGCAACTCTTTGCGGCACGTGCCGGTGCCGTTCGTCCCGATTTTGAGATCACCGACGAAAACGCCGAGACGATTGCGACGCTCGTTGCACAACTCGATGGTCTTCCGCTCGCAATCGAGCTCGCCGCGTCGCGTGTCGGTCTGCTATCGCCGACCGCGATGCTCGATCGTCTGGACAATCGGCTCCTCGCCAGTAGCGCTCCTGGGCTCCCCGCTCGCCAACAAACCATCGCCAATGCCATCGGTTGGAGTTACGACCTGCTCCCCGACCATGCGAGGCTCGTGTTCGAACGGTTCTCCGTGTTCGTCGGTGACGCGGCGCTCGAAGACATCGAGGTGGTGTGTGCATCCGCCGACGATACGAACGTGGATGTCCTCGAATCGCTTGGCACACTCGTCGACCACAGTCTGATCCG
>CAZDIQ010000073.1:0-10806 GCA_964505525.1 uncultured Acidimicrobiaceae bacterium
AACTGATAACTGACAACTGTCCGATCGTCAGCTCAATGTCGCGCCGGTCTCGGCGGAGCCCACCAGCTTTGCGTATTTGGCCAGCACGCCCTTTGTGTAGCGGGGTTCCGCGGGGGTCCAGGCTTCCCTGCGGCGAGCGAGTTCGGCTTCATCGATGAGGAGGGACAGCTCCCTTGCGGGGATGTCGACGCGGATCCGGTCGCCCTCGTGCACCAGACCGATCGGACCTCCGCTTGCCGCTTCGGGTGCGACGTGACCGATACACAACCCGGTGGTGCCCCCCGAGAACCGACCGTCGGTGATCAGGAGGACATCCTTGCCGAGACCCGCACCCTTGATCGCGGCCGTGATGGCGAGCATCTCGCGCATCCCCGGACCACCGCGAGGACCTTCGTACCGGATGACGACGACGTCACCCTTGTTCAGATTGTGATCCCACAACGCCTGGAGGGCATGCTGCTCGTCGTCGAACACGCGGGCAGGACCCTCGAACACGTCGAGCTCGATCCCTGCGACCTTGACGATTGCGCCTTCGGGTGACAACGAACCCCTGAGGACCGCTATCCCGCCTTCGGGTGCGAGTGGTTCGCTGATCGGAACGAGGACGTCCTGATCGGTGGGAACCGTCACGCCGGAGAGGTTCTCGGCCATCGTCAAACCGGTCACGGTCATGGCATCCCCATGCAGGAGCCCCGCATCGAGCAGTGTGCGAAGGACGACGGGCACGCCTCCGATGCGGTCCAGATCGACCATGTGATAACGCCCGAACGGCTTCATGTCGCCGATGTGGGGGGTTCTGCGCGAAATCGCATCGAAGTCCTCGAGTGAGAGATCGACTCCGGCCTCGTTGGCGATCGCCATCAGGTGGAGCACCGCATTGGTACTCCCCCCGAGCGCCATGACCACGGTGATGGCATTCTCGAAGGCCTCACGCGTCATGATGTCGCTCGGTCGGATGTCACGTTCGAGCAGCGCCACCACCGCCTCACCCGACCTTCTTGCGTAGTCGTCGAGCCTGCCGTCGACTGCAGGCACCGTGGCCGAACCCGGTAGCGACATGCCGATGGCCTCACCGACCGACGCCATCGTGTTGGCCGTGAACATCCCCGCACACGAGCCCGCGCCAGGGCAGGCCGACTGCTCGATCTCGAGCAGCTCCGCATCGGAGATCGAGCCCTCCGAATGGGCGCCGATCCCCTCGAACACATCGACGATGGAGATGTCCTTGCCGTGGTACCGCCCTGGCAGGCTCGAACCCCCATACAGGAACACCGAGGGCAGGTTGTGTCTCGCAGCAGCCATGAGCATCCCCGGTAGCGACTTGTCGCAGCCCGCTATCGAAACCATCCCGTCGAAACGCTCGGCATGCATGACGAGCTCGACACTGTCCGCGATCACTTCGCGCGAGACGAGCGATGCCCGCATGCCTTCGTGACCCATCGAGATCCCGTCGGAAACTGCAATGGTCGCAAACTCAAGACCGACGGCACCAGCGTCCCTGACACCGATCTTTGCGAACCCTGCAAGTTTCGGACCCGTGACGTTGCACGGCGTGACCTCGTTGCCGGCCGAGACGACGCCTATCTGCGATTTGGAGAAGTCATCTTCTCCGAGTCCGACCGCCCGCAACATGGCTCTGGCTGCCGCCCGCGTCGGCCCGATCGTGACTTCCTGTGAGTGAATCTTGTTGGACATGCCGCCAGCGTACCGCCCTGTTTCGCGATCGGATCGCGACGCAGGACCAAAGTCCATTCGCTACCTGACACCTGCTCCTAATCTCACGGTTTCATGCCATGGACAACAGAAACATTCCCCGAGATCCCAGCCGTCGAGCAGCGGCCACCCGGTAAACCACCGAAGAAGAAGGGCCGCTGGAGCTTTGGCCAGAAGTTCTTCCTCACCCTGCTCCTGCTCCTGGTCGTCGGGGTGTTCGGTGGGTACGCATTCCTGACGTACACGGAAGGAAAGATCGACCGGATCGCCGCGAGCGATCTCACGTCCCTTGATTCGACGCCGATCGCCCCCGGCCAATCGCCCAACTTCCTGATCGTCGGTGTCGATGATCGCTCGACGCTCCCATCGAGCTGGAAGGACACCTTTGGTGACTTCGCCGGGCGGCGTACGGACGTGATGATGATCGGCCACATGACGGACGAGAGTGGGATCCAACTGCTGAGTGTTCCGAGGGATTACAAAGTGGACATCCGGGGTGGGGGCACGAACCGATTGAACGCCGCCTATGTCATCGGTGGACCTGATCTGCTGGTCGAGACGATCCAGTCTGAGTTCGGCATTCCGATTCACCACTACATGGAGATCGACTTTGCCGGGGTGGGCGCCATCGTGGACTCCCTTGGGGGTGTCACGCTCAACTTCCCAAACCCTGCGCGTGACACGACTTCGGGCTTCCTGGTCGACGCCGGCACCCACACCCTCAACGGTGAGGAGGCGGTCGCATACGCTCGCTCGCGCCACTACCAGGAAAAGATCAACGGATCATGGGAGGGCTCGGGCGGTGGCGACATCGCACGCACGGGCCGCCAGCAACAGATCCTGATCGCCCTGTTCTCGCAGGTGACATCGCCTTCGAGTGCTTTCAACCTTCCGAGCTTCATCCCGACCTTCGCCAACCAGATCACTGCCGACGAAGGTCTGACGCTCGGGCTCATGGCCGACCTTGGTCGCAAGGCGCTCACGATCGACTCACGCAGCATCGATGCGGCCACGCTGCCCGTCAAGAATTCACGGGGTGACGACGGTCGTTCCTATGTCGTTGCGGTCGACGCCACCCGCCCGATGATCGACGCCTTCATCGCCGGCTTGCCGCTCAAGTAGAACTTCGCGCGGTAGCTCGGTCCGGTTGATGCCGGTCGCATCCGACCAACGGTCCGCCCGATACGCTGTGGCGACTCATCGAGGAGAAACCGTGGAACTACCCCAAGACATCAAAGATGCGCTCGACGAAAAGATCTTCGTCCACCTTGCGACATTGAACCCCGACGGATCACCCCAGGTGTCCGTCGTATGGATCGGACGCGACGGCGACAAGGTCCTGTTCTCGACCGCGGCGGGACGCATCAAGCCTCGCAACATCGAACACGATCCCCGCGTGGCGCTCTCGTTCACACCGCCGTCGAGACCGTATACGAACATCGTGATGCAGGGTCGCGTCACGAAGACCGCCACGGATGGCACCTGGTTGATCGACGCCCTGAGTGACAAGTACCGGTCCAAGCCCGACTACAACGGACCCGCCGACGAGGTCAGGGTCAACTACGAGATCACCATCGACTCAATCGGCAGCTGGGGCTAGTTCCACGCCTCGACAAGACCAAGATCTCCCTGAACCGGAGCGGACCCGAACGTGACAGCCATCGATTCCAAAGGCACCACCGGTCGACGAGCAACGTATCACCGTTGGCTGATTGCCATATCGGTCGCCCTGATACCGGCTTGGTCCACATCCGTCGTCACGAGCGGACCATGGTCGATCCTTTCGGCGGTTTCCGCCGTGACGGTGGTCGGAACGCTCGTCACGATTCCACGAGCAGGCTTCCGGCGAGAGATCCTGACACAACCCGGCGTGCTGCTTGTCGTTGCACTCGCCGCCGCGTCGGTCATTTCGTACATCGCGCACCCGATCAATCCGGGTCTCATCGTGACGATTGCCGCCGTTGTGGTGACGGGAATGGCGTTAGCCATAGCAAACCTCGACTCCGGCGATGTACGCAGGCTGGTGGCTGTTCCGCTGCTCGCCATGGCGACGTTCCAAGCGTTCCTGATCGCGGTCCAATCGGCAACAGGTACGGCATTCGGGCTGACCGTGCTCCAGCCCGGCCAGGATCTTCTCATCGTCGACGGTCTCCTCCGGCCCCAGGGGACGTACTACCACGTGTACGAGCCGACGGCCACGGCGCTGGTCGCCATCGCGATCGGTCTCGCCCTCCTCCCCAAGACGGGTCGCCCCCGTTTGCTCTTCCTCATCGCCATCGGAGCCGCCACAACGACGGTTGCTCTCACACACTCGCGAGGTGCCCTCATCGGTGTTTTCCTCATCGGCCTCGTGACAATCGTGCAATCGCTGCGAGATCGCCATCTGCGCCTCGGGGTCCTCGTGGTGGCGACTGCCTTCCTCGTGCCTGCCCTCATGACCTTCGGCTCGTGGCAGACGAGATTCGACCAGTCGACCGCGACCGCTGACGACACCAACCCTGGGCGACCGGGACAGGTCCGTGAAGCCGTTCTGTTGATCTCCGAGCATCCGGTCGTCGGCGCAGGTCCCCAGAACTACATCGAACAGCTCGACGTGCTCGAACCGAACGTGGAGCATTTCTACGCCGTACACAACACGCCGCTCATGGTCACCGCCGAGCTCGGGATACCCGCAGGATTGATCTTCACGGTGCTGTTGGTCGCGCTGGGATGGAAGGCGATGACTGCGGACTATCGACCCCGTCTCGTGTTCGTCGCCGCAGTTCCGTTCCTCCTCCTTGACATCCTGTTCTACGACCGGCCGTTCGGACTCCTTCTCCTTTCTGTCTGGGCGGGCACGACCACCGCACTCACCATCTCCGCTCACGCCGAACACGAACCCCGACCCGTCGCCCATGGACCCGGCGATGGATGAATAGTTCGGGCAATAGGATGAACGACCATGCACATCAGCGCTGACGACCTCATTGATACGCTCAGGCGGAAGGGTATGCGGATCACCGAGCCGCGGCGGTTGGTGTGTGGTGTGATCGCAGAGCATCACGATGACCATCTGACGGCCCAGGACATCTTCGACAGGGTGTCGTCGTCACACGTCGGCGAGATCGACATCGCAACGGTGTACCGGACGCTCGAGGCTCTCGAGGAGTCGGGGGCGATCAAACACGGGCACATCGGCCACGGCCCGACCGTGTATCACCTCGCAGAGGAATCAGACCACCAGCACCTTGTGTGCTCGTCGTGTGGAAGGACGATCGCCGTGTCGCGGGATGACATCGGCGAGTTCCTCCGGTCGATCACCGACAGGACGGGATTCGTACCCGACGTCGAGCACTTTGCATTGACAGGGCTGTGCAAAGACTGTGCCGAAAGTCCCGACGCGTAGTATTCTTATTGCGAACGACTCGCAATAGCAGGAGACCATCGTGCACATACCGGACGGGTTCATCGGCCCCGGTGCATCCGCGCTGGCGGGGATCGGTGCCGCAGGAGGGTTTGCGTACGCGGTCCGCAGGGCTCGCACCTACCTCACCGATCGGCTCGTCCCGCTCGCAGCGCTGACGGCGGCGTTCGTGTTCGCTGCGCAGATGGTCAACTTCCCTGTCCTCCCCGGCATGAGCGGACACCTCATCGGCGGGGTCCTCGCAGCAGTGCTGATAGGACCTGCTGCCGGATACCTCGTGCTGTCGATCGTCCTCATCGTCCAAGCGCTCGTGTTCGCCGATGGCGGTCTTTCCGCCCTTGGTCTCAACATCATCAACATGGCAGGTGTCGCCGCGGTCGGTGGGTACTGGATCTATCGGCTCATCCTTCGCGCCTCTCCGAAGACGAACCGCTCGGTCGTGCTTGCATCAGGGTTCGCTGCGGCGATTTCCATCCCGCTCGCCGCTATGGCATTTGCCGTCGAGTTCGCGGTGGCCGGTACCGCAGAGTCCGTCTCGCTTACCTCTGTCCTGTGGGCACTTGTGGGGACCCATGCGCTGATCGGCATCGGCGAAGGAATCATCACCGCATTCGTGATCGGCGCGGTGATGCGCTCGAGACCTGACCTTGTGTACGGGTCGACGACATTTACAGGCCAACGAGCGGAGGAACTGATCCCGTGACAAGGAACACGAAGCTCGTCATTGTTTCCGTGGTGGTCATCGCAATCGTGGGTATCGGTTTGAGTCAATTCGCCTCCCCTGACCCCGATGGGCTCGAGTATGTCGCTGAGTCGTCCGGCTTCGACTCCACGGCGAAGGACCACGCCCTCGAGAACACACCTCTCGCCGACTACGGCGGTGACAGCCGCGGTGTGACGGCTCTGGCCGCTGCAATAGGCATCGCCGTGACGGCCGGTGTCGGGTATCTGTTGTTCACCCTCGTCGGGACCAAGACCGACACCGAACCTTCGGCGGAGTGACATGGCCGGTGGGCATGTCCATGCGCTTTATTTCCATGGACACTCGGCGATCCACAGACTCGCCCCACAGGTCAAGATTCTTGGTGCTGTCGCGCTGGTCTTCTGCTTCGTGGCCACACCGAGAACGGCCTTGTGGGCATTCGCTGCGTACGGTGCGCTCGTGGTGGTCCTGGCGTTCGCGGCCAGGATCCCGCCCGCCTTCGCGATCCGCAGAATGGCAATCGAGATTCCCTTCCTCCTCCTCGCGTTGCTCCTGCCTGTGTTCGGTGGCGGTGAGACCGTGCCTGTCCTGGGTGTCAACTTGTCCCAGGCCGGACTGTGGGACGCATGGAACATCATCGCCAAAGCGACCCTCGGACTCGGCGTTGCAGTCATACTCGGCGCAACCACCCAGATCCCCGAGATCCTCGCCGGCCTCGACGGGCTCAGGATGCCGTCAATCGTCACCGCCATCGCCGGATTCATGGTCCGGTACATCGATGTGATCCTCTCGGACTGGTCCCGCATGAGAATCGCAATGGCGTCTCGCTGCCACGACGCACGCTGGTTCACACAGGTGGTACCGATCGCGCGGACGCTCGGGGTCATGTTCGTGCGCACGTACGAGCGCGGCGAACGGGTGTACCTCGCCATGCGATCACGCGGCTATACAGGGACGATGCCCGCATCGGCGATACCTGCGACACCCGCAAGCCAATGGTTCGCGATGGTGCTCCTTGTCGGATCGGTGGCGGCCGTCGCAACCATCGCAACGGTGGCGACGTGAGTACGCCTGTCATCGCGGTCGATGGGCTCAGCTACCGATACCCCGACGGAACCGCAGCCATCGACGATGTCTCCCTGCACATCCATCCGGGTGAGCGGGTAGCGCTGCTCGGCCCCAACGGAGCGGGGAAGACGACGCTCGTTCTGCACATGAACGGGATCCACATGCCCCAGCAGGGCAGCATCACGGTTTCGGGAATTCCCTTGTCGGACGCGACCGCCATGGAAGTGCGGCGGCGGGTCGGCGTCGTGTTCCAGGATCCCGATGACCAGCTGTTCATGACGACCGTCCGCCAGGACGTCGAGTTCGGCCCACGGAACCTCGGTCTTGAAGGTGTCGAACTGGCCGAGAGCGTGGATCTCGCCCTCGCTGCCGTTGCGGTCTCGGATCTCGGCGACCGCCCACCGAACCATCTCTCGTTCGGACAGAAACGCAGAGTCGCCATCGCCGGAGTCGTGGCGATGCAGCCCGACATCATCGTGCTCGACGAGCCGACGGCCAACCTTGATCCCGCATCGAGGGCCGAGTTGACCAGCGTGCTGTCCCAGCTCGCGATCACCCAACTGATCGTCACCCACGACCTGCTCTATGCGCTCGAGGTGTGCGACCGTGCAATCATCCTCGACCGGGGAGCCGTCGTCGCCGATGGCGAGATCCGCGAGATCCTCGGCAACGCGGCACTGCTCGCAGAGCACAGACTCGCACTCCCCCATGGTGTGACGATCGACGCGATCTAGGCGTCGTGATCGTCGATTGCGTCGACCGAACTTCTGTCCGAAGCCGAACTCCGCTTCTGGGACGACCGTCTGGTCTTGAGCGCCGTGCGCTGCGACGCGTCTGCCTGCTCGGCGACGAACGCCAGGTAACTGTCCACCCTTGATTGTGCAAGCTCCCCAGACCTGACGCTGGCGACGACAGCACACCCCGGTTCGGTGCGGTGACCACAATCGCGGAACCTGCAGTCGGCTGCGAGGGCGTCGATGTCGCTGAACAGTTGCTCGACCCCGTCGCTGTCACCAGCGAGTCCGAGCGAACGCACCCCGGGGTTGTCGATGACCATCCCACCGGTCGGGAGAAGATGGAGCTCGCGATGCGTCGTCGTGTGTCGTCCCTTCTGATCGCGTGCACGAACGTCACCCACCCACGCAACTTCATCTGCCATGAGTGCGTTGACGAGCGACGACTTGCCTGCACCCGATTCGCCGATGAGCGTCCCCGTCCGACCTCTCAGGATGTCGTGTACGGCGTCGACACCGATGTCGTCCTCGACCGAAACAAGGACGATGGGCACATCGACACCCCAGGACCTGATCTCGTCAACGAACCCCTGGGTTTCGTCGACGACGTCGACCTTCGAGAGCACGACGACCGGTTCGGCGCCGATGTCCCACGCAAAGGCGAGAAACCGCAGGACCTTGCTCCGTCGCAGCGGACGGTCGACACCGAACACGACGAGCACGGTGTCGATGTTGGCGGCGATGACCTGGGTTCCGTCGTCGCCGATGTCACGCTCGAGCACGGTCGATCGATCAAGGCGCGCCACGACCGTTTCATTGTCAACGGCGACCCAATCACCGACGGCGAGCTCCAACGCTCTCGGGAACGTCACATGCGCGACGCCATCGCCATCGGACACCAGAACCTTGACACCGTCGTGTCGAACCACCCGCGCAGGCCTTCCCCCGACGGCTGGGGATGCAGACAGGACATCATCCCAAGCATCGGACCATCCAAGGAGTCTGGGGCCACCACGATCGGAGGTGGGTTCAGCCAAGCGCCCGGTCCAGGTCGGAGAGCAGATCGTCGATGTGTTCGATGCCGACTGACAGCCGGATGAGGGAAGCCGGGACCTCGAGCTCCGTCCCTTCCACCGACGCATGGGTCATGACGGCTGGGACCTCGATCAACGATTCGACGCCTCCGAGGGACTCGGCAAGGAAGAACAACCTGGTTCGGGTGACGACCGCCGTCGCGGCTTCCACGCCTCCCTTCGGGGTGAAGGACACCATCCCACCGAAGCCGGACATCTGCGTCCGGGCTATCGCATGACCCGCATGCGAGGCGAGCCCCGGGTACCAAACCGTGTCGACCCTCGGGTCGGCATCAAGGAAGGCGGCGATGGCTTCGGCATTTGCGCAGTGCCTGTCCATCCGCACGCCGAGGGTCTTGATGCCGCGCATGGTCAGATACGAGTCGAACGGACCAGGAATCGGTCCGGTGGCGTTCTGGAGGAATCGGAGTCGTTCGAGGAGCCCGTCATCGTTGGTGACGATCGCCCCGCCGACCGTATCTGAATGTCCACCGAGGTACTTGGTCGACGAATGAACGACCATGTGGGCGCCGAGGGCCAACGGCTGTTGGAGATACGGGGTCGCGAACGTGTTGTCGACCACGACCATCGCACCCGTCGCTTTCGCCACGTCGACGACCTGGGCGATGTCGACGATCCGCAGGAGGGGATTGGTGGGGGTCTCGACCCATATGAGCTTCGTGCGGTCCGTGATGGCTGATGCAACACCCTGCCGTGACGTGAGATCAGCAGCGGTGAACTCGATGCCGTGCTCGGTGAGTACCTTGGCCACGAGCCGGAAGGTTCCGCCGTATGCGTCGTCGGGGAGCACGATGTGATCCCCGGGGTTCAGCATGTAGCCGATCAGTGCCGTCGCGGCGAGTCCGGACGACGTGGCGACACACCCACCCTCGCTCGACTCGCCCACACCCTCGAGTGCTGCGATTTGGGTCTGGAGTGCTGTGCGCGTCGGGTTGTCCGTCCGCGAGTACTCGTAGCCCTTGTGGACACCGGGAGCTTCCTGCACATAGGTGGACGTCGCATAGATGGGTACAACGGCCGCACCGGTCGTCGGGTCAGGCTCCTGACCGGCATGGATCGCCAGGGTCTCGAATCGATCCTCTGTCATGTCGGGAACCCTTCCTTTGCCATCCACTCGTCGTTGAAGATCTTCGACAGATAGCTCCTCCCCGAGTCCGGCAGGATGACGACGACAAGTTTGTCCGGGTTCGCCTCCGCCACACGCACCGCCCCGACCACTGCCATGCCGCACGAACCACCGACCAGGATCCCTTCCTCGGTGGCGAGCCGTCTGGTCATGGTGAAGGCTTCCTCGTCGTTGACCATCTCGTAGCGGTCGGTGTACGCCGGATCGTATGCCTCGGGCCAGAAGTCCTCGCCAACACCCTCGATCATGTACGTCGTCACGTCAGCCTCGGTGGCTGCGGTGTAGATGGAGCCTTTGGGGTCGACGCCGACGACCTCGATGTCCGGGTTCTTCGACTTCAGATACTTTGCGGTCCCCGTGATCGTGCCACCCGTCCCGACACCGGCGACGAGGATGTCGACCGTTCCGTCGGTCTGCTCCCAGATCTCGGGACCGGTACTTTCGACGTGCGCCTGCGGATTCGCCGGATTCGAGTACTGGTTGGGGCGGTAGTGACCCGGCCGGTTCGACAGCTCGTTCGCAACCGAGTAGTAAGAACGTGGATCCTCGGGTTCGACGTCGGTCGGGCACAGCACGACCTCGGCCCCGTAGGCCTTGAGGAGATCCTGCTTCTCCTTCGACTGCTTGTCCTGCATGACACAGATGAGTTTGTACCCACGGATCGTGGCGATCATGGCAAGCCCGATCCCCGTGTTGCCCGAGGTGGGCTCCACGATCGTGTCACCGGGCTTGAGCCATCCGTTCTGCTCGGCACGAAGAACCATCCCGAGACCGATCCGGTCCTTGATCGAACCCCCCGGGTTCATGTACTCGACCTTTGCGACAAGGTTGCCCGCGGTATGGATACGCGACAACCGGACAAGTGGCGTCCCGCCAATGGTGTCAACAATGTTTTCATGGATCTGCATGTGCGGTAAGGGTAGAAGGACTCAAGTCGACAGTCGACAGTCCACAGTCCACAGTCC
>CAZDIQ010000074.1:0-10770 GCA_964505525.1 uncultured Acidimicrobiaceae bacterium
CCACCACGATCGAATACGTGGCGATGATGTCGGAACTGATCCGCGCCGAGACCGATCTCTTCCCGCATGCGAATCCCGGCATCATGAGTCCACAGGACCTTGTGCGCCTCAGACCGTCGAATCTCTCGATGGGGATGATGCTCGAGAACATCTCGGACCGCCTCACCGAGCCGGGCATGCCCCACCACAACTGCCCCGACAAGGTTCCGTCGGTCCGGGTCAAGACGATCAGGGATGCTGGGGAAGCACGCGTCCCGTTCACAACGGGCATCCTCGTCGGAATCGGTGAGACGCAGGAAGAGGTGGTCAGAAGCCTGTTCGCACTCGCCGAACTGCAAGCCGAGCGGGGGCACATCCAGGAATTCATCATCCAGAATTTCCGCGCAAAGGCCGACACGCGTATGCGGTTCAGTCCCGAACCCGAGATCCCGTACTTCGTCAGGGTCGTCGCTCTTGCGAGATGGATCCTGGGGGAGCGGGCCAACATCCAGGTGCCGCCGAACCTCACGGACGACTTCGGCGTGTACATCGATGCGGGCATCAACGATTGGGGCGGTGTGAGCCCGCTCACAATCGATTGGGTGAACCCAGAAGCGCCATGGCCCCATCTCGAGAACCTCGACGCGGTGACCCGCGGCAAGGGGTTCACACTGCGGCCGAGACTCCCGGTGTATCCCGAGTTCCTGACATCTGAGTGGATCGATGCCGATCTCCTGCCTCATGCGGTTTCCGCCGCAACGGACGACGGTTACGCTGCCATACCCGACATCCAGGTTGCACGGTGACCGTCACGTTCGTCCAGCTCAGACCAGCAACGCAGGTCAACGAGATCTGGGCGTCGACGCGCCGCAGGGAGGGGACCCTGGTTGTCGAGGTCGAGGCACCTACCGAGCTCGATGTCCTCAACGCCCAGAAGGGCGGTCTCCTCCTCGCGAGCGGGGACGCAGGCGTCGACGCTCCGGCGTACGTCGTCGATTCGGCATCGACGAAGCCGCTGGCGCGTCGCGGTGTCGCAGGTTGGCGCATCACCGTGGTCGACGGCGACGACCGCCTCGATGTCCTCAACACCCTTGCATTCACGAGGGCGCGATTCCTTCGGACCAATCGCAGCACCGTGCGACAGGCGTGCGAACTCGTCTCGCTTCCCGGTTCCGCTGCGGTCGTGTCGGTGTTCGTCGACTCGGTCGACGACGCCGTGGCAGCCGTCGAGGCCGGTGCCGGCGATCTCATCCTCAGGGACTGGGGGAGCGAGCGAATCGGCGAGCTTCGTGACGCATTGACCGAACACGGGCTGGTCGAACGTGGTCCGTTCCCCCTCGATGTCGAATACGACGAGGCTGCGGCCGAGCTCGAACCCGGCGCATTCAGCGCCTACCTCAATCAGATCGACGGTTCCGGGCGTGCCCGTCCGAGAATGGACTGGGCACCGGGCAAGGATCTCGAGGTTCCCCAACCCGGCTACCGCGTGTCGGCGGCGTGGACCGACGAGTCGTGGCGGTTCTCGCCGGGTGCGACGGGAGAGGATGCATCACCACAGATCGCGCCGATCCTTGAGCGCGCCCTCGATGGCATCGCACCCAGCGTTGCTGAGATCGAGTTGCTGTTCAGGGCGCACGGGACCGACGTCGAGGCAATCGCCGACACCGCCGACATCCTGCGCAAACGGGCCGTAGGGGACAACGTGACCTTCGTGGTCAACAGAAACATCAACTACACCAATCAGTGCTACTTCAAGTGCGGATTCTGTGCGTTCTCGAAGGGACCGCGGTCACTCGACCTGCGCGGCGAACCGTATCTGCTGTCGATCGAGGAGGTCGTCAACCGTTCCGAGGAGGCGTGGGAGCGTGGCGCGACCGAGGTCTGTCTGCAGGGCGGGATCCACCCCGACTTCACCGGACAGTTCTACATCGACCTCGTGATGGCCATCAAGGAACGCGTCCCCGAAATGCACATCCACGGATACACGCCCCTCGAGATCTGGCAGGGAGCCCAGACCGCGGGATGGACCGTCAGGGAACTCCTCATCAAACTCAAGGATGCGGGGCTCGGGACGCTGCCTGGCACGGCAGCGGAGATTCTCGATGACGACGTACGGCTGACCCTTTGCCCCGACAAGATCCGCACGGCTCAGTGGGCCGAGGTGATGCTCACTGCGCACGACATCGGGCTGAGGACGACATCGACGATGATGTTCGGGCACGTCGACGGTCCGCGGTCGTGGGCGAACCACATCGAGGTGCTCCGCGAGATCCAACGCCGCACGGGAGGGTTCACCGAGTTCGTTCCCCTCCCGTTCGTGCACATGGGTTCGCCGATCTGGCTCCGGGGACAGGCACGACCGGGACCGACCTGGGACGAGGTCATTCTCGTCCACGCCGTGTCGCGGATCGCGTTCATCGGGCTCATCGACAACATCCAGGCGTCGTGGGTAAAGCTCGGCCTTGACGGGGCTGCGGCGCTCCTGAGATCCGGATGCAACGACGTCGGGGGCACGCTCATGGACGAATCGATCTCACGTGCGGCCGGTGCGTCTCACGGGACCGAGGTTTCGGTCGCCGACTTCCGCGACGCGATCCTCGATCTCGACCGCAACCCGGTGCGTCGCAACACGGTCTATGCGCCGATCGAAACGGGTCTGACGATCTGAGCCGCGTCATGCCGGCATGCCCGTCGTCAGAGTCCCACGCCGGTACCCTTGGCACATGGCTACGAGAGCGACCACCACCGAACTGCGCGATGCCATGTTCGACGCCGCGCGTGACCTGATCGCCGACATCGGGTATTCCGAGATGTCCCACGCCGACATCACCGCTGCCGTCGGGATTGCGCGCACGACGTTCTACGAGCACTTCACATCGAAAGAAGACCTGCTGATCCAGCTCGTGCGTCGGGATCTGCCATCGACCGTCGAGGACATCCTTGCGGCTGTCGATGCCGATCTCCCCCCTGATGTCCGTCTCTGGCAGCTTGCCGAGAAGATGGTCGAATTCGTCGGAACCGACCACATGGGTCTCATCCTGCACACCGAGGTCCCGAGGTTGTCACCGGAGGCACAGCGAGGCATCGCGGAGGCCCACGAGGGACTCGCATCCGAGTTCGCGGCGGTCTACCGGGCAGGGGTCGAGCAGGGTCTGTTCGCCGCGTATCCGCCCAGGCTCGCGGGCCGGATGATCGAGCAGATCATCATGACCGGAGGCAAGGTCGTGATGGATTCGCCCGACCCGGCAACGCAGGTGGGCGCCATTGCGAAGGACGCGGCGACCATGCTGGTGTCCGCCCTGTCAGCAAGGGACTGACCCATGCGGTTCCACATCGTGACGCTGTTCCCTGAGTTCTTCGAATCCGTCCTGGCGACCTCGCTCATCGGCAAGGCAGTGTCCGACGGTTCGATCGTGGTCGATTTCCACGATCCCAGGGACCACGGGAGGGGCGTGCATCGTCAGGTCGACGATGCCCCGTTCGGTGGTGGGGCAGGGATGGTCATGGCGCCAGAACCCCTCGTGCGCACGCTCGAACCTCTTGAACACACGCATCGGGTGCTCATGTCACCCGCAGGACACCAACTCAAACAGGCCGATCTCGACCGATTCGCTGCGCTCGGCGAGGTCACGATCGTGTGCGGCCGATACGAGGGCGTCGACCAGCGGGTGATCGATCACTACATCGACGAGGAGATCTCCCTTGGTGACTTCGTGTTGCTCGGCGGCGAGGTTGCAGCGGCAGCGATCGTCGAGGGTGTCGCACGGCTCCTGCCCGGGGTGATCGGCAATCCCGAGTCGGCCAAGACGGAGTCGTTCCGCGGGGATGGGTACCTCGAGGAGCCCCAGTACACCCGCCCCGCCGATTTCGAGGGTCTCACGGTCCCCGAAGTCCTGCTCAGCGGGGATCACGCTCGCATCGAGGCGTGGCGCAAGGAGCAGCGCATGATCCGCACCCGCGAGCGAAGGCCCGATCTTCTCGACGAGTAGGCTCGGTACGAATTCGCACGCAATAGAATCCGCCATTCACCTCACCCTTTCACTTTCGGAGGATCCCGTGAATACGATCGAACAGATCGAGCAGGCACAGCTGCGCGACGACATCCCGGAGTTCAGTCCCGGCGATACCGTGCGTGTCGATGTTCGAGTCATCGAGGGTGGTCGCGAACGCGTCCAGGCGTTCGAGGGTGTCGTCATCGGTCGCAGTGGCGGTTCCGGTGCACGAGCAACGTTCACGGTCCGCAAGTTGAGTTTCGGTGTCGGCGTCGAGCGGATCTTCCCGCTCCATTCCCCGATCATCCAGTCGATCACCGTCGCTCGTCGTGGTGATGTCCGCAGGGCGAAGCTCTACTACCTGCGCGGCCGCATCGGCAAGGCGACGCGCATCAAGGAAAAGCGCGACTAGCGCTGCTTTGAGCGGACCTACGACCACCGGGCTCCACGAGCTCTGTGCCGCCGAACCTGTTTTCGGAGAACTCCTCGCCCGCAACGGCCGACCACCGGCGTGGCGGAGGGAACCGACGTTCGCAACCCTGACGCTGCTCGTGCTCGAACAGCAGGTGTCACTCGCCTCTGCCCGCTCGGCGTTCGCCAAGCTCGCCTCCGCCATCGGTGATGTCGAGCCGAAGCCCTTCTTGGGACTCGATGACGACGAGCTGCGAGCGATCGGCTTCTCCCGCCAGAAGGCCGGCTATGTCCGTGGCATCGCCGAACTCATGCATACCGGCGATCTCGACCTGGAGCGGATCTCAGCGTTGGACGGCGACGTTGCCATCGACGAATTGACCGGGGTTCGGGGCATCGGGGTGTGGACCGCCTCGTGTTTCGCGTTGTTCGTCAACGGGGCTGCCGACATCTGGCCGAGCGGCGATCGGGCGCTGTACGTGTCGATGCGATCGGTGTTCGGGCTCGATTCCGTTCCGACGAAGGATGTGGCCGACGCCATGGCCGACAAGTGGCGACCATACAGGTCCGTCGCAGCGACGATGTTGTGGCACGACTACCTCGGTGGCGCCTCCTATCGATCCGATGGACAGGACGGCTTTGTCGATGGCACCGGTATGGTTCATCCGTGACTGATTCGACGCCGACCGACGCCAACCTCGCCAACGCCGCGACACCAGAGTCGGTCGTGTTCGGGCAGACGATCGAGAGCTCGGTCACGCCTGTGGGAACAGAGGACGGTCCGCTCGCTGACACGGCCGAGCTTGCCGTCGTCGAGGAGAAGCCACAGAAGAAGAATCTGCCGTTCTGGCTCGAACTTCCCCTGCTCGTCGGTGTCGCTCTCATCGTCGCGGTCGTCATCAAGACGTTCCTGTTCCAGGCGTTCTTCATCCCTTCGGGTTCGATGAAAGAGACGCTCCAGATTGACGATCGGGTGCTCGTGAACAAGATCGCCTACTCGTTCTCGGATCTCAAGATCGGTGACATCGTCGTATTCGATGATCCGAGGGCAGGCTTCGAGGCCCCAGCGGAGACTGTGCTCCAGAGTGCCGTGCGGAACCTGACCGAATCCGTCGGCCTCACAACACCGCAGTCGGAGTTCATCAAGCGCGTGGTCGGCCTCCCCGGCGATACGGTCGAATTGGTCAACAACCAGCTCATCGTCAACGGTCAACCGATCGACGAGCCGTACCTTGCTGCGGATGCACTGCCGCCTTCGGTGTGCAGTGGTTCCACCTACGGACCCATCGTTGTTCCCGGTGACCATGTCATGGTGATGGGGGACAACCGGTGTCATTCGAGCGACGGGCGGGTCTTCGGACCGGTACCGAGCGAGGACATCGTGGGCAAGGCATTCGTCATCATCTGGCCGATCAGTCGATGGTCAGGGATCTAGCAACCTGAAGGGTCTACGCTGAGTTCCATGAGTGAAGAAGACCTCGAAAAGTACGAATCTGACGTCGAGCTCAAGATCTATCGCGAGTACCGCGACGTGCTCCCGATGTTCAAGTACGTCATCGAGACCGAGCGACGCTTCTACCTCGCGAACCAGGTCGATGTGAAGACACTCAGCGTCGGGGAATCCGCGTACTTCGAGATCATGCTGACCGACGCCTGGGTCTGGGACATGTACCGCCCCGCCCGGTTCGTGTCATCGGTCCGCGTCATGACCTTCCGCGACGTAAACATCGAAGAAATCGCCACCACCGAGCCGTAGGGGGCAAGGGCTCGGTGTGTTGACCGCGGTCGTCGTGTGCGTGTGCCCGGAGGAGCCTCCCTCATGACCGTCCCACGTCGAACGATCGACGGGACGATGACCACGCCAGTGCTCTCACACTGCTTTCGCCGTTCTCACCGGGCGCCTTGATCGGCTCCGATAGTCGGAACGTGTCGCTTGCATGCTGACAGGAAAATGTTACACTTTCCTGTCATGAGAGGTTCAATCGCCAAACGAGTAGCCGCCCACGTTGGAGCACTGTCGGAGGGTTCCTTTGTCACGGTGCGCGACGTCGACGGTCCGCGCGGAGCGATCGATACCGCGTTCTCGCGCCTTGCTGCGAGCGGCGAGTTGCACCGCGTACGTAGCGGCCTCTATTGGAAAGGGACCAGCACACCACTGGGAATGTCTCGACCGCGGGTCGAGGAAGTCGCACTCGAACTCGGAGGTCCGGGCTCAGGACCAGCCGGCGTTGCAGCAGCGCAGTGGCTCGGATTGACCTCACAGGTACCTGCAACATTCATCACGGCCGTTCCGACCCGCGTCCCAAAGTCGTGGCATCGTGTTCGATTCACTCAGCGATCAGTAGAACGATTGCTTCGGGCACTGACACCGACCGAGGTCGCGGTGCTCGAGGTCCTACGCGCCGGACCTCCTGTGATGGAGACGAGCTGGGAGCGGTTCGGCGAGGTCGTCGCGGAGTTCGCTGAGCTGGGTGAAATCCGTCTTGGGATTCTCAATGCCCAGATTGCCGACGAACCTCACCGGCAGGCTCGCGCCCGTTGGGCCGAGGTGTGCAGGATGTACCCGACGCTCGCCGCGACCGAATGAGCTGGTCGCTGCGAGATTCCCCTGACGCACTCGCCACCGCGGCGGCGCGCATTGAAGAGGCGACGGGCATTCCAATGGCCCACACAGAGAAGGACTTCTGGGTCACCGAAGTCCTGCGTGGCGTCGCGCAATGCAGCGCGGAGACCGGAGTAAGCGCGGTGTTCAAGGGAGGTACCAGTCTCTCCAAAGCCTACGGTCTCATCCGCCGGTTCTCCGAAGACGTCGACATAATCGTCATCGTTCCGGGGCACAGCAGGGGCGGCGACGATCGCTGCCTGAAGTCCTTCGTGAGCGCCGCCGAAGCCGCCACCGGGCTGATCGGCGAGATAGACGGCTCAACGGCGACCACTGGGGTGAAACGGACCGCCGTCTTCAGCTACCCCACCTCCGTCGACCTCGGCGCGCTTCGCCCGGGTGTAGCGCTCGAACTGGGTGCCCGAGGTGGCACAATGCCAACCCAGCATCTCCAGGTCGGCAGCCTGTTGGTCGAGCATGCGGCAGATGCCGGATTTGAGATCAATTTCTCCGAGGCCGAGCCTGTCGAATTGCACGTGCTCGCCCCGGTACGCACCTTGGTCGAAAAACTGACCATTGTCCACCACGCCGCCATGGTCGCCGATCCCGACGAACAGGCGCGTCTGGCCCGGCACTACTACGACATATGGTGCCTACTGAGCGACCCGTCAATACTGGCAGCGATCGACGAATCACCAGTCGACGTGCTGGCACGTGAGGTGGCGACATTCACGTCCGCCGCCGGACGGGAAACCTCGGCTCGGCCACTCGACGGGTTCGCGACGTCACCTGCCTTCTCGACCGAGCAGACGGAATCCGCCCGCGACGCATTCGACACGATTGTCTTGGCGCAACTCGTCTGGCCCAGCGCTCCGCGCCCCACGTTCGACGAATGCTGTGCAATCGTCCACGAACATGCCGCCCGCCTCTGAGGAAAATCGGCGGCGGCACTCCCCAGTTGACGCAAGACCAGCCAGCGGCTTCGACCTTCACAACGCCACAAGTAGAACCCCTCGTGAATTGCTAGGACCATGACGCAAACGGTGGGGTGTCGTCGTTCTCGTGGTGTGGCCTTGGACCGCCAATGAGTTTGGTACCGTCCGGTATCGCGATACACCGCGTACACGTTGCTCCACGCCCTATCGTGTCGGCCGTGCAACGTACCGATACCATTTGGTTGTGAGGATGTCTGCGGACACGGAGAACCTGTCCTACCTGATATTGTGGCGGGTGAGTCGACGGGCACTCATTGCCGGTGCGCTGTTGCCTTGGGTAGCCCTCGTCGTCCGATTCGCGATGGAGCGGCACGTCCTTTCGATCGGCGAGTTGATCCTGATTGGTTCATGGATCGCGCCGCTCGTGATCCTGGCTTCGTGCGTTGTGCTTCTCATTGCGGTGCGGATCCGCATCGCAGTGGACGACTCTGACTTGAGCGTATGCAAAGGGATCATCACGCGACGCGTGCCTGTCGTATCAATCCGGAGAAGCTATCTGGGCTTCGGCAGGGTGGTTTGGATCGAAACGACAACCGGCGCTCAGCCAGTCGAGGGGCCTTGGCCCGGGACAACCGCCCATGCAGAGCTCAAGGAAGATATCGACTGGATTGCGTCGACTGCCAGCGACTGGTCGTCGGCCACGCTGAACCGGACGCCCAGCCAGATGCGACGCAAGGCAGTCTGACCAAACGTAGGAGGAGCCGCTGAAGCCCACGCAGATCACGAGTACGGCCGATACTGATCGGCGCACCGGGCTATTGCTCACCGCTCTGGTGGTTATTGGTCTAGTTGTCAGTGGCTGTTTCCCGGCCGCCCCAAGTTCGCCAGTTGCAATGCGTCAGATCGGTGATTCAGTTGTCTTCTCACTCGGATGTGAGCATCCTGCAATCAGCAAAGTGGAATTCACCAGTTCCGCCAGGACGACTTGGACCGTGCGGAGCACCAGCGAGAGCGGCTCCCCATTGACTGACATTCAGCTCGGAGGGCCGCCCGACGGATTCGTGGAGGAGACCGACCTTGGCCTCGACTGGTCAGGCGGTTCCGTGGCGGTTTGGACCGCCGTGCCGGATGGCGACGGTTGGTTCAATTTCTTCGAGTTTCAAAGTTCGACGTTCCCGTCTGACGCTGGTCTCACCGGTTGGGCGTATCCCGGAGGGGCACAACGGTCTCTCGTCGAAGGGACTTGGGATGAATACCAAGCATGGCTCGCGAGCGCCGACCTGGGGAAGTGGCGGTGCCCAGGGTAGCTGAGAGGACACCTCCTCGCTCAGAACGGCCGAACCCACCAACCTTCCACCGGCATGCGGAACGTAGAGGACGACTAGGCCGCCCAAGGCATCATCAGGTTCTGTCGTTCGCACGCGATACGTTGCTGGGGTGCCAAACACTCGTCATATCCGTGAGCTCGGTCGGCTCGGAGAGCGGGTCGCCAGGGAGTTTCTTGCCGACCGCGGGTGCAGGACCATTGTGGCGAACACCCGCGCCGATGGTGGTGAGATAGACCTCGTGGTGCGTGACGGTTCCACGACCGTTGCCGTGGAGGTCAAGGCGACGACCGACGGGTCGGATCCTGTGGATGCTGTCGACGAACGGAAGATGGGACTTGTGGGCCGTACAGCTGCGGGTTCAAGCTACCCGATAGGACGGATCGACATCATCGGGATCCGGTTTGACGACTCCGGGGTCGAGATCAGATGGCTACGTGGCCCTGACTGACCCGTTCCCGGCGTGCATCCTGCGTTCCTTGAACCAGCAACCTCTGTGCCAATGTCGGCGCAGATCGGGTGCCTCGTGGGGGACGACCACCACGTGGCCGATCCCGGGTGAAATGACGGACTGGCATCCCGGGCAGTGGTACTCCTTGCGCGCTTGATATGGCTGGATGGGCTGGACCACCTCGTCGGCGAAATGCCCGAGGATGTCCGCCATGTTCGGCGCAGGTGTTTGTGACGGCATGCGGGACGCATGGTACGGGAGCGAACCAGCAATTCCAGTAACGACTTGGTGGATGCCACCGCGGTACTGTGGTGCCGATGTCAGGATTTGTGACCACCGAGGACCGCGGCGCCGTTCGTTGGCTGACCATGTCGAACCCTGGTCGACTGAATGCCGTTCCACCGACAGGGTGGGGTGACCTCGCAGACGCGTTCGACGCATTCGCGGAATCGGATCAGCGGGTGCTCGTGATCACCGGCGAGGACGGCAACTTCTGCTCAGGTGCCGACATGAACAAGGACCCCCAGGACATCCCAAGTGCTGCGGACAACGCGGCACGCATGCGGCGGACCAATCGTGCAGCCCTTGCGCTGCATCGGTTGCCGAAACCGACGATCGCGGCGGTTGATGGCGTTGCCGTCGGCGCCGGAATGAACCTGGCTCTCGGCTGTGACATCATCGTCGCGACCGACCGAGCACGCTTCTCGGAGATCTTTGCCAAGCGGGGTTTGACCCTGGATTTCGGGGGTACCTGGCTGCTGCCGAGGCTCGTCGGGTTGGCCAGGGCGAGGGAGATGGCTCTCACAGGGCGTGTCGTCGGCGCCGACGAGGCGCTCGACATCGGACTGGTCTCCAAGGTTATTCCCACCGACTCGCTCACGGATGAGGTGACCGCTCTCGCCGACAACCTTGCCGAGGGTGCACCACTTGCGCAATCGGTCATCAAACGCGCACTTGACCGATCATCGTCGATGAGTTTCGAGCAGGCCCTGTCATTCGAGGAACAGGCCCAGGCCGTCTTGTTGACATCAGAGGACCTCACCGAGGGAGCAGCGGCGTTCGTTGAGAAACGGGC
>CAZDIQ010000075.1:0-3225 GCA_964505525.1 uncultured Acidimicrobiaceae bacterium
GTCGTCACCGGCGACGTGGAGACGCACGTCGTACCCGGCTGCCGTGGCCACGGCCTCCACCGACGTCACGATCTGGGCGTAGTACCACTGGCCGGTGTACGGGACCGCAACGATGATCGTGTGATTCTTCGCCGACGAAAGACTCGAGGCGTACGGATCGGGCGTGTAGTGCAACCGTGCAGCGACCTCTTCGACGCGCTCTCGCGTCGTGGGTGCCACGGACGGCAACCCTCGCAGGGCACGGCTCACCGTTGCGACGGACACGCCTGCCTCTGCGGCGACGTCGCGGATCGTCGGATTGTTCATTGCGCTCCCACCATGAAGATCTGACCGAAGTCGTCCGGGGTCAAGTCGTCGATTGTCCCACCACTGACGCCGGTGTACCCGGCAAGGGACGACTCCGCACCGAGCGGTCCGATCATGTCGAAGATGCGCGTGTGGTTGATGTCGTTCGGCGCACCACCACCACGCCACTGCGAAGCTGTGAGGTCGATGTCGCGGACACGGCGGACACCGGGTGAGGGGAATCCCTCCTGTGACAGGACGACGACGCCGTACTCCCATGTGGAGGGATCACCGTCCCCGAGAAGACTCAGCGGGATCCTGACGACCACCTTGCCCTGATCCCCGAACACGGCAACGGTCATGGAGGGCTGGGTCTCGTCGAGGTTCCCGTCGGCGTCAGACACATAGAGCGCAGGTTGCCACCCCTCGATGGTGAGGCCGTACTCCCATCCCGAGTTCGCAGGCACGACCGCATTCCGGCCATCGATGAGTCGCCTCGCGCCCGTCCCCGCTCCGGGGTCCGTGTCGATGTACACGTCGAACGTCTGGACCGATAACCCCGACGGCGATCCCCACGGGTTACCGATCGGGGCGACGACCTCGAACTGGAGCACGAGCTGGTCGTTCTCCGTACCGGCGACGAAGCGGGTGAGGTCATAGCTCCCGCCGGCGAACACGGTGTCGGTCGGATACCGGTAGCTGCCGGGGCCGTGGTCGTCACCGACCGGATCCTCGACATCGAGGAACACCTCCACATCCGAGATGTCCGGTACCTGGAGACCGAGCGGGCCGTCGGCAGGAACCAGTTCCGATGCGACCGTGGCCTTGAGCAGCACGATGTCCCCCGGTGCGAGAGCGCCGAGCTCCGTCAGTGGAACCGCGATCTCGACGACCTCACCCACCGCCGAGACCAGCGCGGTGCATCGCGCGGGATCGACATCGAACAACGGATTGCACGAGAGCGCCTCACCGTCACGCAGGGCGAGCACAGTGGTCGCACCGAACCCGAGCGCCTCTCCGTCGGGAGTCGATGACGTCTTGCGGCCCTGCGGGGCACCGAGGTAGATCTCAGTGAGGTCGGCTGCCTCGCCGTCGAACCGCAGGTACAGATGCTCCATGTCGAACGCCCACCCGAGTCCCGCCGACGCATATGCGCCCGCATCGTCCCATGCCGCATCGCGGGTCCCATCGACGGTGATGGTGATCAGGTCGGTCGGAGTCTGATCCGCGAAAACGGGTGTCTGGGGAATGATCGGGATGCCGACGAACAGCGGGCGTTCGACACCGAGGGCGTCGTACACCTGGCCGAGCAATTCGCGGAAGGCGACATCGAAGTAGCCGTCGTCGCCCGAGTCCTGATCGGAGCCATACCACCAGAACCAATCAGAGCCCTCGGCGAACAGCATCGCTTCGAGGGCGTTCGCCAATTGGACGTCGGAGAAGTCACCGCTCTGTTGCGCACTTCTCAGGTCATGTCGGGTGTCGTACAGGTAGTCCCACGCCGTCGCCTCCTCGGGTTCACCGATCCAGGTCGCAAAGTTCGGCTGGAACCACGAGGCTGGGAACACGTTGGCGATCGGTGCCGGTTCGGGGTAGAGGGCGAGGTACTGACTCGGCGTGATCGTCTCGATCCAATCCGTTGATGCAAGCCGGTCGTAGAGCTCGTTGAGGAAATCGATGCCGTCGTTGTCGTAGTGCTCCCAGGCGTTCTCGCCGTCGAGGATCACCGACACGATCGCCGGTGTCCCAGCGTCGTACGACCCCTGCACATCGGCTGCGTGATAGGCCGCCTGCAGTCGGGACATGAAGTCGTCAACGGCTGCGCTCGCCGAGAGCCCCGAGTACTCGAAGCCCACCTGATCCGACATCCTGATGTCCCGGAAGAACATCGACACCGGATCCCACGCATTGATCTGGGCCGAGTAAGCCCGATAGAGGGTCGCGGCATCCACCACCGTGTCGGTGGCATCTCGTTGGAACGACCCGATGTCGAGGGTCTTGGCAAGGACATCCTCACCGGTGGCGACCCATTCAACCCCGTTCTTCGAGAACAGGTTCATGACCTCCTGGGCGACCGCTCCCTCCCCGGGCCACATCCCGGTCGGTCTCGTCCCGAGAAGGCGTTCGGCCGTGTCAAGACCACGAAGGACCTGTTGATCGGCGTCGGCGATCTCCTGGAACCGGTTGTTCGGCAGTATCGCTGCGGGGTCACCGGCGAGGGCCAGATTCGTGTCGGCGATGAGCGGAAGGATCGGGTGCGCCAACGGCGTGGTCGTCACCTCGATGCGACCCTCCTCCCACAGACGTGCGTGGAGTGGGATCACATCTCGGATGATCTCGAGATGCTTGTCGAAGACGATTGCTTTGTCGCTCTCGACGAATCCGGACCCTCTGGCGACGAGCGCGGCCAGCGGCTCCTGCGCAAGGAACCCGGGGTCCGTCCACGCCAGGTTGAAGAGGACCTGGAGATCGCGGAAATCATCAGCGGACCACCGTGCCACGACGGCATCCACCGACGAGCCCGCGCGGTCGTCTGCAAGCTCGCGGTATCTCGGGAACCGGGCGATGATCGAAGGGTTGACATCGAAGAATCGCTCGACGATGAACTGCTTGTCGTCGTCGGAGAGGGACGTCGCCGGAATCTCCGACGTGGTCCAGTACACATCCTTGGCCCCCTTGGCCAGATCCTCGAGTTGGAGCAGAAGGACCGGTGTCAGGTTGAAGGTCACCGTGACGTCGGGGTGCTGCTCGAGCATCGCAGCCATGTCCCAGTAATCCTTGGTCGCATGCACCCTGACCCACGGCCTCGTGTACACGCCATCGTCGTTCTTGGGGTAGTAGGGCTGGTGTTGGTGCCACATGAGATTGAGATACAACGGCGGACCATCGATCTCGGGCAGCGCATCGGGTGGCGGGACCGTCGATGTGGTCGTGGTCGCG
>CAZDIQ010000075.1:3325-10565 GCA_964505525.1 uncultured Acidimicrobiaceae bacterium
GTCGTGAGGTCGCGCATGGTCCTGAACACGAGGTGGTCCTCGGGATCCTCGTGCCACGGGAAGGCAGCCCGCATGCCGGGGTCGTACCCGCCCTCGAGTTCCATCTCGTCGCCGTAGAGCAAACCGGGGGCACCGGGGAAGGTCAGCTGGACGACCGTTGCGAGATCGAGACGCCACACGTCGCCACCGGCCTCGGTGAGAAACCGGGGCGTGTCGTGACTGCCGATGAGGTTCTGGCTCGCAAGCGTCGCCGGCCACGCATATTGCGCCCAGGACCGCGACAACCCGTCGAGCATGGCCGGGCCGTCGATGTCCTGTGTCGCGAAGAACCTGACACACATGTCCCGGAACGTGTAGTTCATCGTGGCGTCGAATCGATCCCCCTGGAGCCACGACGACGCGTCACCCATGATCTCGCACAACAGATAGGCGTCGGGCCGTGCACGACGCGCAGCCGAGCGGAAGTCGTTCCAGAAGTCAGCGTCGACATATCGCACGACGTCCATCCGCCAGCCATCGAGATCGTGATCCGTGAGCCAGGTGGCGGTGACATCGAGCATGTACTTGCGCGCATCCGGGTTCGCGATGTTGACCCTCGGCAGACTCGCCACGCCATACCACGAGTCATAGGTGGGTTGTGCCCACAGCAAACCCTCGTCGGTCGGCTCGAAGCGCACCCCGAGTTCGTCCTTCCACCCGTCGAGCCACACACGCAGACCCGGATCCTCGACGAGGCTCTGCTCGCGGTATCGGACCTTGATCGGCCATTCGTGGATGACGAACCAATCCCAGTACTGCGAGTCCGGCCCCTTGTCGATCACGTCGCGGAAGGCGAAGAACTGTGTGTGCACGTGGTTGAACGACGTGTCGACGATCACCTTGAGCGACCGTTCGTGTGCGGCGGCAACGAGTTCGTCGAATGCCCCGTTGTTGCCGAGCAACGGATCCACGGTCATGTAGTCGATCGTGTCGTATCGGTGGTTGGACGGCGCCTGGAACACAGGGTTGAGGTACACGATGTCGGCGCCGACCCTGACGAGGTGGTCGAGGTGGTCGACGATCCCTGTGAGGTTGCCTCCCTTGAAACCGCGATGCGTCGGGTCGGTGTCCCACGGTTCGAGCACCCTGTCCGATGTGCCATCGTCGCGGCGGGCGAACCGGTCAGGGAAGATCTGATAGATGACCGCCCCCTTCGCCCATGCGGGGACGTCGAACGTCGGTGGCTTGTCCAGGATCCATCGATCGATGCGCTCGACCGCATTCGTGATGCCGGCTGGCACGAAGTAGACGCCCTGTCCGGTCGGCGTCTTGAAGGCAAACGTGAATCCGACACCGTCTTCGACGTCGGCCACGACCTCCCAGAAGGTGAATCGGCTCGTCGTCGCAACGGCCGTCATGTCGTACCGGGCGACCCCAGCCTCTGATCGCACGACGAACAGACCGTCGGTCAGCGCAGGGTCGGTCCAGACACGGATCCTGACGCTCCCGTCCGGCTCGGTGTCGAGATGGGCGCGGTCGGACGGATCGAACCGGACGTCCCACGGTGTCAGGTCCCCGGGATTGCCGTGGACCGAGTGGTCGTCATCGAGGGGGAATGGTTCAGCCTTTGACAGCACCTTGGGTCAATCCTGAGACGATGAATTTCTGGAGGAAGAGGAACAGGATCACGACAGGGATACCTGCCATCAGCGAGCCTGCGGCGAACAGACCCCAGCGTTGGTTGAACTGATCGTTGAGGAATCGGAACAACCCGACCGACAGGGTGTAGTTGTCGGGGTCGCCCTGCCCGAGGACGGCGTCAGCGAGCACGAAGTCGTTGATGAGGAAGATGAATGAGAGGAGGAAGACGACCGCGAGGATCGGGGCCACCAGCGGCAGGATGATCTTGAAGAAGATCTGATTGTGGTTGGCGCCGTCGACCATCGCGGATTCGTCGAGGGTCTTGGGGACGGTGTCGAAGAACCCCTTCATCAACCAGGTGTTCACGCCGAGCGCACCACCGAGATACACGAGGGCGAGCCCTGATCGGGTGCCGAGACCGATCGAAGGGAACACACCCTTGATCTGGACCATGATCAGGAAGATGGCGACGAACGCGAGGATCTGGGGGAACATCTGGATCAACAGGACCGACATCAACCCGATTCTCCGACCGACGAACCGCATCCGTGAGAACGCGTATGCAGCCAGGGCCGACAGGAACGTCATGACGAGCGATGCGCCACCGGCAATCAGGATCGTGTTGAGATACCAGTTGGTGTACGGGACGCTGCCGAAGAGAAGGTCCGTGTAGTTGTCGAACGACCACGAGCTCGGGATCAGGGTCTGTGACGTGAGGGTCTGGCGCGGGTTGAACGATGCCGAGATCACCCAGATGACCGGGAACATCGCAAACGCGAGTCCGACCCATGCAATGAGGTGCCGCCATCCGAAGGTACGCATCCACCTTGTGAACGAAAGCCGTTTGGGTTTGGGCTGTGGCGCTTGCCCCGACCCCTGGCGGGTCTTGGTCGTCGGTACGGAAGTCATCAGGCGAGTTCCTCCAATGCCCTCGTGCGTCGGAAACTGATGGCAGACACCGCTGCCACCATCAGGAAGATCAGGACCGCGATCGCAGACGCAAAGCCCCATTGGGCACCCGACCCGGATTCAAACGCCAGCCGATAGGTGTAGCTGATGAGGATGTCGGTGTGACCTGCCGGTGTCGCTGCACCCTCGATCGGTGGGCCACCCTGATTCAACAGATAGATGACATTGAAGTTGTTGAAGTTGAACGCGAACGACGCGATGAGCAGCGGGGCGACCGCAATCATGAGCAACGGCATGACGATCCTGCGGAACGCCTGGCGCGACGACGCACCATCGACGTACGCCGCCTCCTTCGTCTCCTCGGGGATCGACTGCAACGCACCGGTGCATACGAGGAACATGTACGGGAACCCGAGCCACGTATTGACAAGGAGGATCGACACCTTGGCGAGTGTCGGGTCGCGCAGCCACGGGATGTCGGCACCGAGGATCTCGTTGATCACACCGAACTGCTGGTTGAGCATCCCGGCCCACACGAGCACCGTCATGAACGACGGCAGCGCATAGGGGATGATCAGGAACGCCCGGTAGAACCGCTGCCCACGCATCCTCGGATGGTTCAGGGTGATCGCGAGACCGAGCCCTATCGCAAACGTCAGGAACACGGACGAAATCGCAAAGACATAGTTCCACACGAGGACCTGGAGGAACGGTCCGCGGATGGCTTCGTTCGTGAATGCCCTCGTGTAGTTGTCGAATCCGATGAAGACCCGCCAACCCGGGGCAAGCGCCACCCCATCGGGGCTCGTGAAGTTGCCGTCGACCGGTGCGTAGACGACCCCGGTCTCGTTGTCGGTCAACAAACCGGTGTCCTCGTCGAAGGAGTACTTCGATTCGTACACGGCCGCGGTCGTAACGGTGGTGGCGCGGATCGTCCCTCGTTCGGTCGGCACTTCGAACGCGAGGATCTCGTCCTGTCGGCCGCTGATGTCGCCGAGCCGCAGAGCGGTGAAGTCACCAACCGCGGTGACCTTGCCGGCGTCGTTGGTGGTGATGTCCTCGGGATCGACCGGCTCGAGACCATCCTGGGTACCGAGTGCGTCCCTGCCCGTCTCGTCGACGAGATAGAAGGCCAGCTCACCGTTGTCGTCAAGGATCGTGAGTTGGAACCTCGCCGAGCCTGGCACGTTGGTCGTCCGGCTGGTGAGGTTCGCGATGGCCTGCTGCTCGGTGAGGCGATGGGAGACCGATGCGTTGGTCATCGAGATGTAGCCCGAGTACAGGACCGGGACCACTTGGAATGCAATGGCGAAAATGGCGCCCGGGACCAGGTATTTCGCGGGCAGGTTCCGGCGCGTCAGGTACGCCCAGTCGATGAGGACGATGATGATCCCCGTGACGACGATGCCCGCCCACCACTGGGTGTCGATCATCGTCGGTAGTCCTGCGAGGAACAGCCCGTTCACAAGCGCAAGGACGAAGAACTTGAGGATCAACCCCCAAGTGGCAGAGAAACGCCGGGGAGAATCATCTCCCCGGCGTTCGTCTTCGGGGGAACCGTCAGCCGGGTCAAGCCCGTCTTGGGATTCCCGATCGGTCATGGGTGTGGTCAGCCTTCGGCGATCAACGTGCGGATCTGTTCCGCAGCGGCCTTAACCGCATCCTCAGGGTTCGTCCCGGTGAAGATCAACGCGTATGCGTCGGTCCATGCCTGCCACACGGATCCCATCTCAGGGATCGAGGGCATCGGGTATCCGTTCCTGCCTGATTCACCGAAGCCTTCGACATTCGGGTTGCCGGCTGCAACGGCATTGAATGCCGCTGTGTGTGCTGGCGGACGCGATCCGGCTTCGAAGAGAGCCTCCTGGGCTTCCTGGGTCGCCATGTAGTCGAGCACGAATGTCGATGCGATCAGCGGATTCGCCGCGAACGACGAGACCATGAATCCCTGGACACCGATGAAGGGCCGGGGTTCACCGCCTGCGATCGACGGGATCGGCTCGACGACGTAGGTGACGCCTGCATCATCGAACGCGTTGAGCGCCCATGGGCCGGTGATGGCGAACGGGCTTGCGCCGGTGCTGAAGGTCTCGATCATGACGTCGTACAACGTGTCGATGCTGATGACGCCTGCATCGCTCAGCTCGCCGAAGTAGTTCGCTGCTGCGATACCACCGGGGCTGTCGATGCCGATGTCCTCAGGGTTGTAGCTTCCGTCGGCGTTCTCGCCGAACACATACCCACCCAGCGCCGTGACGATCGGGTAGTTGTGGAACGGGTCGCCGTTGCCGTTCTCCTGGAGTGCGAGTGGCAGCGTGATCGTGCCAGCAGCCTGGAGTTCGAGCGCTGTCTCGACGAGGTCTTCGAACGTTGCAGGGCTGTCGGGAACCAACTCGACGTTCCGCACGAGGGCGATGTTCTCGATTGCATACGGCAGACCATAGATGCTGCCTTCGTAGTTGAACGCCTGGATCGTTGCCGGCGCGAAGTCACCCTCCACGGCTGCAACGTCGAGTGCGGCGACGACACCTGCGGATACGAGCTGACCGAGCCAGTCGTGTGCGCCGATGATGATGTCAGGACCCTCACCGGCAGGTGCGGCCGTGATCATCCGGGAGCGGATGTCGTCAAAGCCGAGCTCCTGGACAGCAACGGTGACGCCGTTGTCCTCAGCAAAACGGTTGGCGAACTCCGTGATGATCGGTGCCCGCGTGTCGTCTGCCCAGATCACAAGATCGGCGTCCGCTCGAACGAGTGGGACCGTCGTCGTTGTCGTGTCTCCCGGGACTGTCGTATTGGTATCTGCAGTGGTGGTGGTGGTGTCTGCCGGTGCTTCCGTTGTGGAGGAAGATTCCGTAGTGGTGGTTGTGTCACCACTGCCGGACGATCCACAGGCAGCTACAACCATGGCCAACGCCAACACAAGGGCGAGCCAGATGGTGCGCTTGGATTTCAAAGGATTCTCCTGTCTCGTGTGCAACGGTCGGGTCCGCACATCCGAGGATCGGACGTCCATCACCCGATGTAACCGTTTACATACTCGAAATGTAACCGTTTACATCGAAGGTGTAAAGCGGTTTCGCCTGTGACATCGCGTAGGGGTGCCGCTGCCTGTATCGACGTCGTGTCGCGCAGCGCAATAGGCTGCGGTCCACACCGTGCGAGGAGGAAACGTGCACCAGGGTCTTGCTGAGCTTGCGGACGAGTACTGGGAATACCAGCTGAAGACGAACCCGACCGAGGCGCACTTCCTCGGCGACCTGCGCTACGTCGATCAGTTCGAAGATGTGTCGCGTGCCGCGGAGGACGCCCAGATATCGGCGTACCGGTCCTTCGTCAAGCGCGCGACGGAGATCGATCCACGCACCCTCACCTCCGACGAGCGCACGACGCGAGAGGCGCTCATCTATTACGCAGGAACCGGGGCATCGATCCTCGAGATGCGGCTCGAAGAGTTCGGTATCGATCCGATCTTCGGTTTCCAGGCACATGTCCACATGGTGTTCCCGAGGCTGTCCCTCGAGACCGCCGCGCACGCCGATGCGATGATCGACAAGTACGTCGCTTTCGCCCGGGCCATCGACGAGAGCATCGAGAGGCTCAGGGAAGGTGTCGCGTCGGGAAGGGTGAACGCCGAGTTCGCGGTGGATTCGACGATCGAACAGGTCGATGCGTGGCTCGCGACTCCGGTCGAGGACGACACGCTCTTGAAGGCGAGCCTCCCCTCCGACTTCTCGGACACGGATCGAACCGATTGGGCGACACGGGCAGCATCGATCGTGACCGATGTGGTGCGTCCGGCTCTCGTGCGGTACCGAGACCTTCTTGAGGATGTGATCCGCCCGGTCGCACGACCCAATGACCAGGCGGGTCTGTGGGCGCTGCCCGATGGCGATCTCGTGTATGCGCGTCTCATCGAGAAGTACACGACGATGCCGATGCAGGCGGGGGAGATCCACGAGGTCGGGCTCGCCCAGATCGCGCTGCTCGAGGACGAGTACGCGCAATACGGTCCCGACGCGGTCGGCACCGACAACGTGCAGGAGATCTACAACATTCTCCGGACCGACAAGTCGATCACGCACACGAACGGTGCCGACATCGTCGCCCAGTGCCAAGCTGCGTTCGAGCGGGCACGGGCCGAGATGCCGAACTGGTTCAACCGCTTCCCGGTTTCCGACTGTGGCATCGAGGAGACCACCCACGGAGCCATCGCCTACTACTTCCCACCCTCCGAGGACGGTTCGCGGTCGGCGACGTTCTTCCTGAACACATCGGACCCGTCGGCGTGGGGGCACGCCGAGGTCGAAGGGACCGCCTTCCACGAAGGGATCCCCGGTCACCACATGCAGATCGCCATCGCCCAGGAGATGGGTGATGCGCTCCCTGCCTTCCGGCGCAACGAGTTCATCTCGGCATACGGCGAGGGTTGGGGTCTGTACACCGAGCGCCTCGCCCAGGAGATGGGTCTGTACTCGGGACCGCTCGATCTCGTCGGGATGCTCCAGGGCGATTCCATGCGCGCATGTCGTCTCGTGGTCGACACGGGCATGCATGCGCTCGGTTGGAGCCGCCAACAGGGGATCGACTACATGTGGAACAACTCGCCGATGTCGATGCACCAGATCGTCGCGGAGATCGACCGCTACCTGACCTCACCCGGCCAGGCTCTGTCGTACATGATGGGTCGGCTTGAGATCACCCGGATCCG
>CAZDIQ010000076.1:0-10426 GCA_964505525.1 uncultured Acidimicrobiaceae bacterium
TGTCCTCTGTCCTCTGTCATCAGTCGTCCCGACGATTACCGAGACCTAATCCAACCGGTTCTAGTCAACAGACCGATCAGGTGTGCGCCCGCGTCGTCGAATGCCACGTCGATGGTTTCCCCCGAGCGCCGGTCGACGACCTCGACCGTGCCACTTTCGAGGCCCCGTGGCCCGATGGTCACACGATACGGAACACCGATGAGCTCGGCGTCCGCGAATTTCACACCCGGGCGTTCCTTGCGGTCATCGAGGAGTACCTCAACACCCGCGGCGGTGAGATCGGCGTACAGCGAGTCGCCGATATCGGCCGAAGCCTCGTCGTCGGGTCGTACGAGGGTGATGACGACATGGAAGGGCGCGATCTCGATGGGCCAGGTGATGCCGCGGTCGTCGTGATTCACCTCGACCGACGCTGCCATGTTCCGTTCGACCCCGATTCCGTACGAACCCATCACGATCGGGACACTCTTGCCATCCTTGTCGAGCACGCTGAGTCCGAGTGGCTCCGCGTAGAATGTCCCGAGCTTGAAGATGTGACCGACCTCGATGGCGGTGAACACACGCAATGGCTCGCCGCACACGGGGCAACGGTCCCCGTCGACCACCTCGCGCACATCCACCCATCTCGTGACCTGGATGTCCCGCTCGACAGACACGTTGCGCACGTGCACGTCGTTCTCGTTGGCCCCGGTCGTCATCGATCTGCGACCGCGGAGGGCTTCGTCGGCGATAATCGTCACGTCGGACACACCGACGGCACCAAGGCTTCCCGCGTCGGCACCGAGCAACGCCGAGATCTCGTCCGGCTGGGCTGGGCGGGCGTCGACGGTCTGCATCGCATCGAGAAGTTTCTGATCCTGGAGCGCGTGATCACCCCGCAGGAGCACCAGGACGGGTTCGTCGTCGATCTTGTAGACAAGCGTCTTGATCTGGTTCTCCGGCGTGGCTCCCGCGTCGAAATCCGCCAGTTGTGCGATCGTTCGGACACCTGGCGTCGGGAACCGTTCGAGATCCGCCTCGTCGCCGTCATCGATCGGTGCGATCTGCGACGTTGCCTTCTCCACATTCGCCGCGTAGCCGCATGCACCACAGTGGGCGACGTCATCCTCACCGACATCGCTCGGAGCCATGAATTCGACCGACTCCTTGCCACCCATCGCACCCGACGACGCCTGGACGGCAACGACTTCCATGCCGAGCCGTTCGAATATCCGGATGTAGGCGTCGTAGTGGCGGTCGAACTGGACATCGAGGCCGTCGAAATCGACATCGAACGTGTACGAATCCTTCATCGTGAATTCACGCACCCGCAGGAGCCCGGATTTCGGGCGCGCCTCGTCCCTGAACTTCGTCTGGATGTGGTACCAGAGTTGCGGTAGTTGCTTGTAGGAGGTGAGCTCGGAGGCCACCGTCGCGAAGATCTCCTCGTGGGTGGGGCCGAGCACGACTTCGGCACCCTTGTTGTCCTCGAAGGTCATCATGATGTCCTTCATCGTCTCGGCGCGCCCGGTGCGGTTCCAAATCTCCTTTGGGTGGAGCTGTGGGAGCAGGAACTCCTGGCCGCCGATGCCGTCGATCTCCTCACGGATGATCCGCATGACCTTCTCACGTACGCGTTGGCCGAGGGGAAGCATCGAATAGACCCCGGACATGAGCTGGCGCATGTACCCGGCGCGCACCAGCAACTTGTGGCTCGCTGCCTCGGCATCTGCTGGATCGTCACGAAGCGTGGGGATGAAGGCTTGTGACCAACGCAATTGTCTGCTCCTTCGCATGAGGGTCGTCGTGAGAGTACAAGAAATGGCGATGCAGCCAGCAAAGCCAGGATCCAGAATCCAGCGTCCAGAATCTATCTGTCAGGACTCGGCTTTGGCCTTTACGGCGGCGCGGCGTTCTTTGGCGCGGTTGATGTCGCCCTGTGAGGACAAAAGCTCGATTCGCGTTTCCTCGGCGAGATCAGCTGCCTTGACGTCGGCCGATGCGATCCGTGCCTCGACGCCCTGTTCTGCGAGCAACAGCGCCTCCTCGACGAGGGCGTCGACCATCTCGGACTCAGGGACCACCCTGATCACCTGACCCTTGATGAACAGGTGTCCTCTCCCCTTGCCGGCGGCGAGACCGAGGTCGGCCTCTCGCGCCTCACCGGGACCGTTGACGACGCAGCCCATCACCGCGACCTGGATCGGGAGCTTGAGTGCCTCGAGCCGTTCGTTCGCCTCCTGTGCGACCTTGATCACATCGACCTCCGCACGACCACACGATGGGCAGGCGATGAGGTCCAGACCGGACCGCTCGCGCAGGTTCAGGTATTCGAGCAGAGCCTTGCCGGCCTTGGCTTCCTCAACGGGATCAGCCGTAAGCGAGAAACGGATCGTGTCACCGATGCCTTCACCCAACAGCGTGGAGATACCTGCAACGGACTTGATCAACCCACCCGGGGGCGGCCCGGCCTCGGTCACCCCGAGGTGGAGCGGATAGTCGGTCGTGTCGGCAAGCAATCGGTACGACTCGATCATCGATGGGACGTTCGAGTGCTTGACGGAGATCTTGATGTCGTTGAAGTCGACGTCGTTGAGGTACTTGGCTTCGATCATCGCCGATTCGACGAGGGCGGCAGGGACGGGGCCGCCGTGTTTCTCGAGCAGGTCCTTGTCCAACGAACCTGCGTTGACACCGATGCGGATGGGGATTCCGGCGTTGAGAGCCTCTTTGGCGACGATCTTGATGTGCTCTTCCTTGCGGATGTTGCCCGGGTTGAGACGCAGACCCGAGACCCCAGCTTCGATGGCGGCAAGCGCCAATCGGTACTGGTAGTGGATGTCCGCGATGATCGGAACCGGCGATCGAGGCATCATCTCGGCAAGACCCTCCGCAGCCTCCACGGTGTTGCAGGTCACCCGGACGATGTCGGCCCCAGCCCCCGCGAGCGCGTAGATCTGGGCAAGCGTGGCGTCGACATCGTGGGTCTTCGTGGTGGTCATCGACTGGACACTGATCCGCGAAAGACCACCGACTGGGACCTTGCCGACGTTGAGAAGACGCGTCTCGCGCCGTTCGAAGCTCATCGTTTCCAAGCGTAGTGCTGATTCATTGCACTGTCGGGTCAGCTGTTGATGGGTCGGAAGATGTCGAGATACACGCCCATGAGCCCGAGGCTCACAAGGAAGACAAACACGACGGCGGCAACAGGGAGGAGCCGTTCGATGTTGGGTTGGCGCCCGGAGATCTTCTCATACGCCGCCACCGCGAAGTGCCCACCATCGAGCGGATACAAGGGCACGAAGTTCAGGACACCGACGAAGATGTTGACGAGCGCAAGCAGCTGGAGCGTCGATTCGGCAGGCCCCGCGATCTGGACGAGACCGATCGGACTGACGGGTCGCACCGTATCGAGCACCGTGTCGTCCCCACCGAACATCGCCATGATGAGCTTGGGGAAACCGATGATCATCTGCCAGAGACCCTGGACACTCTGCACAATCGCCTCGCCCATCTGGCCGAAGGCGACGGGGATCATCCCGAGGATGCCCGGATCTTCGCGGAGGGCATCGGAGCGGACCCCGTAGAAACCGACTTCCTCCATGATCGGTTCGCCACTTTCGTCGACCACAACATCGCCAGTTTCCCTGTCGATGCGCGGGACTTCGATCGTCGCGAGCGTTGCGGTCAGATCGAGGGTCTCACCATCGCGCAGCACCCCGATGACAACGGTCTCACCTCCGCGGACGGCAACGAACTCCGTGAACTGCTCCCATGCGTCAACCGGGACACCGTCGGTCGACACGATGACGTCACCGGCCTCAGCGCCCGAAACGGCTGACGGTGCGGGGACATTGCTGCCTGGCACGGTTTCCGAGATGGACGCGATGGTGGTGGTGCGAACGGCGAATCCCGTGTCGTCGCGCACGACGGTTCCCCAAATCAGACCCACGGAGTAGAGCAGGAGAAAAGCAACGACGAAGTGGCTTGCGATACCTGCGAGCACCACGACGCTCTTCTTCCAGAACGGTGCCACCCGGTAGGTCCGACTCTCCTCCTCGGGGGCGATTTCCTCGAACGGGTTCATGCCGATGATCTTGACGTACCCACCGAGAGGGATGGCCTTGACGCCGTACTCGGTTTCGCCACGCGTCATGGACCACAGTCTCGGACCGAAGCCGAAGAACGCCTCGGTCGCCTTCATCCCGAACGCTTTCGCCGCGACGAAGTGGCCACCCTCGTGGATGACGATCATGGCGACGACGCCGGCAATCATGATGAAAGGACCCATGCGACCCACTTGTCAGGGAGTTGAGCGATTGCGCTGAACGGTACCGCCCGATTCCGTCAAACGGCGACGGTTGCGCAAGCGGCGATCGCCGCGGACCTTGCCCACGCATCGGCATCCGCGACATCCTGAACGGATTCGGGTTCCCGTGCGTCGTGGGTCGACAGGACGCTCCCGACAACCTCACTGATCCCGCGGAACGGGATTGTTCCCTTCAGGAACGCCTCGACAGCGACCTCATCCGCGGCGTTGAGAACGGCGGTGGCCGTGCCACCCGTTCGTCCCGCTTCGTATCCGAGACCGAGGCACGGAAAGGCCTCGCCGTCGGGTTCCTCGAACTCGAGCGCGGTACCGACGAGATCGAACCGTGGATGTTCGACAGGGATTCGCTCCGGATGGGTGATTGCAACCTGGATCGGTTTGCGCATGTCGGGGAATCCGACCTCAGCCTTCACCACGCCATCGACGAACTCCACGAAGGAATGCACCACACTCTGGGGATGGACCACGACGTCGATCCGTTCGTACGGGATGCCGAACAGGTAGTGCGCTTCGATCACCTCGAACGCCTTGTTCATGAGGGTCGCCGAGTCGATCGTGATCCGTGGACCCATCGACCACGTCGGATGATCAAGCGCCTGTTCGACCGTCACACCTTCGAGTTGCGCCTGACTGAAACCACGAAACGGTCCACCCGAGGCGGTGAGGATCAAACGGCCGACCGAGCTCGCTGGTTCACCGCTGAGACACTGCCAGATGGCCGAATGCTCCGAATCGACCGGGATGATCTGACCGCCGCCGTCCTCGGCCGCCCTGGTCAGTAGGGGCCCCCCCGCAACGAGGCTCTCCTTGTTCGCAAGCGCCAGGCGATTGCCCGTCTGAAGTGCGCTGATCGACGCCTCGAGGCCCGCTGCACCGACAACGCCGTTCACAACCGTGACACCTGACGTTGCGGCCATCTCGGTCATCGCACCTTGTCCGAAGCGACCTCGGGTACCCAGGAGCCGGCTGAGTCGATCCTTGTCATCCCCCGGCTCCGTCACGCAGACATCGGCATCGGGGTAGCGCGTCGCGAGGTGGATCAACGCCTCCGAGGGTGCCCGCGAGGCGAGCCCGACGACAGGGGCTCCGATTCTGTCTGCAACGTCGAGGGTCTGTGAGCCGATTGACCCTGTTGCGCCGAGAACGACGAGAGGGTTCAGAGAAGACCCGCCCACACGAGGATCGCCCACGCCGCAGGAACGACGAACAGCAACCCGTCGATACGGTCGAGGAATCCTCCGTGACCGGGAAGGACGGAACCCATGTCCTTGAGACCGAGCATCCGCTTCGCTGCGGACATCGCAAGATCGCCGAGCGGGGTGAGGATTGCTGCGGCAGCGCCGATCGCGATCCCAGACGTGAGTTCGAAAGGTGGGAAGAAGTGCAACACGGCACCGATCCCGAAGGCGACGATCACACCGGCGACGAGACCTTCGACGGTCTTGCTCGGTGACACCCACGGGGCGAAGTGGGTCCGACCGATCGATCGACCGACGAAGAAGGCAGCAATGTCGGTGGCAGCCACGGTCACGACGACACCGAGTATCAGGACGACGTAGTCGTCGGACTTGGCGATGAGCATCGCAAAGGATCCGAGACCCGCCCAAACCATGACGGTCGTTGTGAGTGCGAGATTGCCCATCGGGTCCGGCCGTCCCGGCGTGACGGCGTAGAACAACAGCAGCAGTATCGCCGCGATCACGAACGCCATCGGGATCGCGGCTGCCGACCATGCGTACGCACCGAGACACGCGGCGATGATCCCGATGAAACCGAAGAATGCGATCGGCTTTCGGTCGTGTCGCACGAGTGCGGTGTAGAACTCTCCCGCCCCCAGCACGAACACTGCCATTGCGAGCAACAAGAGGGCTGGTCGCCAGAACAACGAGGCGACGAGTGCAGCGACGAGCACCAAAGCGGTGGTTACCCGCGCGACGAGATCGCCGGCCCCCCTTGCTCGAACCTTGCGATAGCCCTCGGCTTCCACGACATCCTCGAAACCCACGACCGATGGTTCGAGTCCGGGAATCGCGGCGACGAGAGCCACCTTCTCGGTTTCCTCGGTCTCAGCGGCCGCTATCGCTTCGGCAAGCCCTACATGCTCGCGTGTCTGGCCCCTCTGGAAATCGTCCGTTCCGAGGTCGAAGGTGTCCGACTCGAACTCATCCTCGGGGTCTTCATCGTCCTCGGGCTCGGATGCGGTCCACCCTTCGCCGGGTCCATCTTCGTCCGGCTGTTGCGTGACGTCAGCGACTCCCCAGAGTTCGGCGAAACTCGCACCCGCGAGCGAACCGCCGACGACACCACCGGCCGCGGCTCCTGCACCGATGATCGGGGTTTCACCCGTAACGAACACCGCTTCTCCGGTGTCGTCGAACGGATCGAACTTGTCGTCCGGAGCGGCTTCCCCGAAGTCGAACGGCGGGTCGAGATCTTCCTCGACGTCCGCTTCCTCGCCGAATCCGACGATGATGGGGCCGACGTCAGCAGTCGAAGCGTCGTCCTGGGCGGACGGTGATCCAGGGTCATCGACTTCGGACTCCTGCTCCTCCACGGTCGGAGCGATGATCTCCATCTCACCGGTTATGCGCTCATGGCCACCGTCAAATGCCTCGAATTCGACGACGGGCTGATCGTCAACCGGAATCTCCCCTGTATCGGATACCTCGACATCCTCGTCGACCTCGTCGACCTCGTCGTCGGCCGCGTCCTCGTCACCTTCGCCGTCCTGCGCTTCCGGCTCCACGAGCTCGGCCGCCAAATCTTCGTCGTCCTGCGCAGGCTCCGTGGCAGACTCTTCCTCGTCCTGCTCGACCAGGATCTCATCGGTGGATTCATCCGGCTCCGGCTCCGGTGGCGGTGGCGGTGGAGCGAACGGATTCACGGGTGTATCGGAGGTCGGTGCATCACCATCGTCGTCGGTCGGGTCGGGATTGACATCCTGTGCATCGGGTGACGCTGTGGCGTCGAACACAGCAACGTGGTCGGCCGTGTCACCGTCGTCGACACCACTTTCCGATCCATCCACAGGGGTCGTCGGGTCTGTCGGAGCGGCGTCCTCGTCGGCCAACCAGTCGTCAAAGTCGCTTTGGACTGGCTCGTTCTTGCGGTCGTCTGGCATATTGCTCCACGGTACCGGAATCGCCGGTCACAGGTGTGTCTTACTGGTACGAACTGTCAGTTCACAGAGGTGTTCGCGGTCCTCAGACCTCGAGCAATTCCTCTTCTTTTCGTTCAAGCGCTTCGTCGATCGTCCGCGTGTGTTTGTCGGTGAGCTCCTGGAGCTCCTTTTCCGCCCGACGGATGTCATCCTCCGAGACGTCTTCGGCCTCGATGGCGTCCTTGGCATGCCGACGGATGTTCCTGATCGCGACCTTGCCGTCCTCAGCCACGCCCCGGACAACCTTGATGAGTTCCCTGCGGCGCTCCTCGGTCAGGGACGGAAAAGCAAGGCGGATGATGTTGCCGTCGTTGGAAGGATTCAAGCCGAGATCGGCCTCCCGGATACCCCGCTCGACGTCGGCAATCGCACCCTTGTCATACGGCGTGACGATCAACATCCGCGCTTCGGGTGTCGAAAACGATGCGAGCTGCTGGAGTGGGGTCTTGGTTCCGTAGTAGTCGACCATGACCCGATTGAGCAGGCCCGGATTGGCCCTGCCGGTGCGCACACCACCGAATTCGCTGACGGTGTGCTCCACCGCCTGATCCATTTTCAGATCTGCGTCATCGAGATGTTCGTTGATCATGCGCCCCTCCCGGCTTCCACCAAGGTGCCGACCGCATCGCCGCGTACTGCCTTTGCGATGTTCCCCGGGACCATCATGTTGAAGACCCGGATCGGTAGGCCATTCTCCATGCACATCGTAACGGCCGTTGCATCCATCACCCCGAGTTGCTCGGAGATGGCATGCATGTAGTCGAGTTCACCCATGAAGGTGGCGGTCGGGTCCGTTGCGGGGTCCGCCGTGTAGATACCGTCCACCTTCGTCGCCTTGAGGACCGCATCGGCCCCGATCTCGGCGGCTCGGAGTGCCGCTGTGGTGTCCGTCGTGAAGTACGGATTCCCCGTACCCCCTGCGAACACGACGATGCGACCCTTTTCGAGGTGCCGGATGGCTCGCAGCCGGATGTATGGCTCGGCGACCTGCTGGATGTTGATGGCGGTCTGGACCCGTGTTTCTGACCCTGCACGCTCGAGAGCATCCCGGATCGCAACCGCGTTGATCACCGTCGCAAGCATCCCCATGTAGTCGGCGCTTGACCGGTCCATGTTCTTGGCCGCTCCGCTCAGACCGCGGAAGATGTTCCCGCCGCCGACCACGATGGCGATCTCGTGCCCTTCGGCATGCACCCCGGCGATCTCTTCGGCGGTGCGGTCCACCGTCACGGGATCGATCCCGTACCCGAGTTCGGCATCGGCGAACGCTTCGCCCGATAGCTTCAGTACGACACGTCGCTTTGCCATCTCGTCACCTCTCGAATCGATCACTCCCCGACGGCGACCCTAGCCATCGATGAGACGGAAATATTCTCACCCATCCGTGCTGCAAGCTGCTGTACGAGCTCGCCGACGGTCCCCTCGAACTTGTCGGTACGCACAAAGACCTGGTCGACGAGGACGTTGTCCCTGTAGAACGACTCGAGGCGTCCGGTCACGATCTTGTCGACGATGTCATCGGGCTTGCCCTCGTTGCGGGCCTGGGCCGCGATGATCTCCCGTTCCTTGGCCACGATGTCGTCAGGGACATCCTCACGGTTGATCCATTGCGGTCTCCCCGCGGCGGCGTGCATCGCGATGTCGTTCGCTACCGCCTGGAACTCCTCGCTCTTGGCGACGAAATCCGTCTCGGATGCGAGGCTGATGAGGACACCGAGCACGGGGCGGCCCGACTGGTTGTGCATGTAGACACCAACGACGCCTTCGCTTTGTTCGCGATCGGCACGCTTTGCTGCCGCAGCAATCCCCTTCTCACGGAGATAGTCGGCGGCTTTGTCCATGTCGCCACCGGTTTCGGACAATGCCTTCTTGGCGTCCATCATCCCGGCACCCGTCGACTTTCTCAGGGCCTGGACATCTTGAGCGGTGAAATCAGCCACCGTTACTCCTTGGTATCAGTCTTCGAAGCGTCTTTGCGCTTCGCGTTTGCGATTTCCTTGCCGGCGATGCACCCGTCGGCAACAACCCCAGCGAGGAGGTCGGCGGCACGGATGGCGTCATCGTTGCCCGGGATGACGAGGTCGACGTTGTCCGGGTCACAGTTCGTGTCGACGAGAGCCATCACGGGAATCCCGAGCCTGTTGGCTTCCTTGACCGCAATGTGTTCCGCGTTGATGTCGACGATGAAGACGGCATCGGGGGCGCGACGCATCTCTGCGAGCCCGCCGAGGACGGCCTGCAACTTCACAAGCTCGCGCCGAAGACGGAGCCGTTCCTTCTTCGGAAGCTGCTCCATCTCACCGGTCGCCTCCATCTGCTCGAGTTCGTGCATGTAGAGAATCCGCTTGTGGATCGTCTGGAAATTCGTGAGCATCCCACCGAGCCAACGCTGGTTGACGTAGGGCATGCCTGCGCGCTTGGCGTTCTCCTCGATGGCGGCTTGTGCCTGCTTCTTGGTGCCGACGAACAGCACGGTCCCACCGACCGCGGTGATGTCGTGCGCCATCTTGTAAGCCTCTTCGGCCGACTCGAGGGTCTGGCGAAGATCGAGGATGTGGATGCCGTTGCGTTCAGAGAAAATGAACGGACGCATCTTGGGGTTCCACCGTGAGGTCTGATGACCGAAGTGGACACCAGCTTCGAGCAGCTGGCGCATGGCAATGACAGCCATTGTTGTCTCCTGTTCGGGTTGCTTCTTCCGCCTGCTCTTTGAGCCCCCGAACGTCCGGTGAGGAACGCACCACACGGGGATTGCAGCAGACGTGCTTATTGACCGGAACTGTACCGACGCGAGCGCAGTACCTTGCAGGAACGGCAGCCGAATCCCGACAAGCAGAGAATCCCGACAATGATCGAAAGCTCGCTGACGCTCGCACCCGACCGGCGACCACAGAGATCGTTGCGTATTCGCGTACCCTGGGTTCGGCGGGTACATACATGTAGGTCCCCAGCCCACA
>CAZDIQ010000077.1:0-10191 GCA_964505525.1 uncultured Acidimicrobiaceae bacterium
ATGAGTCTCGTTTTCACCATCCAATCCTAGATGGGCGGTGTGAACAACAGACGACGCGACGAATCGTGGCTGCACACCCCCATCCCCGCGTCATTCGCCCGCGAGAGATTCAGCGAACCCCGCGAGTGGGTCAACGGAGTATGCGCGAACGCCCGCAGAGCCCACTAAAGACAGACTTGTCTCTGACTACCCAGTCCTTCGATCGACAGTTCCACGACGTCGCCGCGTTTGAGATAGTCAGCCGGTGTCATTCCCAATGCGACACCCGCCGGTGTTCCGGTGTTGACTATGTCGCCGGGTTCGAGGACCATGAACTGACTGAGATACCAGACGAGGTGCGGGACCGAAAATATCATGTCGCGCGTGTTAGACCGCTGTCTGATACTGCCGTTGACTCTGAGTTCCAGGTCTAGCGACGCGACGTCGACATCGTCGGTCGCGACCAGATACGGGCCGAGAGGATTGAAAGACTCAAACGACTTGCCTTTCACCCACTGTCCTCCGCGCTCCAGCTGGAAGTGACGCTCGGAGACATCATTTGAAATCGCGTAGCCGGCTATCGCACCAACAGCTGCGGTCTCGTCAGCTAGATACTGACAACGCGCACCAATGACAATCGCCAGCTCAACCTCGTAGTCCGTCTTCTCGGACCCGGGCGGGATCAGGATTGGATCGTTGGGTCCAACAACTGTGTTGGCGGACTTCATGAAGACCACCGGTTCCAGTGGTATCTCAGCTCCCGACTCACGGACGTGAGCCACATAGTTGTGCCCGATACACACCACCTTCGATGGGGGCGGAACCGGAGAGCCCCAGCGGACTTCATCCAAGTCGACCTCATGTGGGGTCGCAGCAAGACCGTCAAGAGTCGAACGCAACCACTTCACGCCGCCATTGGTCCAGAACTCATCGTTGTAATCAGCGACCAGATCTGATACGTCCAGCGCCACCCCGTTGTCGAGTATGCAGGGGCGTTCCTGGCCCTCGGGCCCAACACGCATCAACTTCATGCCATCCTCCAACCTCTCACCAGCCGCGGCCGGGATTGAGAATATTTTCTGGGTCAAAGACGTGCTTTATGCCCGTCATCAGGTCTCGCTCTTGCCGGCCCATCATTGTGTCGATGTAAGGAGCCTTGAGGCTGCCGATCCCATGTTCACCGGCGATTGAACCTCCGAGCTCAACTGCTGCTCCGAGAATGTCCGCGAAGGCTCGTCGCGCCCGTTCTTCAGCCTTCGGGTCTGCTCGGTCGACAATGATGGTCGGGTGCAGGTTTCCGTCGCCAGCATGGCCGAATGTGCCCACTCGAACACCGTGAAGCTGTGCTATTTCTCCAATGCGACGGACCATCTTGGCTAGGTTCTGTGTCGGTACCGCGACATCATCGAGCAGGGTCCCACCCAGTCTTTCGAGTGCGGGAAGGGCCATTGCCCGGGCTTGCAGCAGCGAATCGCTCTCGAAGGGGTCCGAAGTCCCGATTGCCAGTGTGGAACTCCAGGTTTGCGCTATCGCCACCGTCGCCTCAATGTCCTCCGCTGCGGTGGAGGTGTCCGACTGGGCGAGAACCAAAGCACCTGCCTCGAGATCGAGCCCCATACGGGTGGCGCCTTCAACCGCGTGAATTGTCTCGCGGTCCATCAGCTCTATCAGACTCAGGTCAAAGCGACTCCTCATATCGGCAATCGAAGCCACTGCGGTATCCAGATCCGGAAAGAAGGCGACCAATGTCGAAGGTGTTGGTCTGGCGGGACGGAGACGGACGGTAGCTTCGACAATCACACCGAGTGTGCCCTCGGAGCCAACAATGAGCCTCGTTAGATCAAGGCCAGCCACATTCTTTCGGGTATTGGGGCCTGTTTGAATGCTCTCTCCGCTGGCCAACACGACTCGTAGAGATACGACATGGTCTCCCGTCACTCCATACTTGAGGCAGCAACCCCCGCCAGCGTTGGTGGCGATGTTGCCTCCGATGGTGGAAAAAGAGCGACTGGCCGGGTCGGGCGGATACCAGAGTCCGTATCGGCGGGCCGCATCGTCCAGATCTTGGGTGACGACACCGCACTCAACGGTGGCAGTCAGCGATGCAGGATCGACCTCAAGGATCCGATTGAGACCGGCGACTGAAAGGATGATGCATCCGTCGATAGCATTTGCGCCTCCCACCAGGCCCGACCCGGCCCCGCGCGCGACAACCGGGATTCGATACCGGGACGCGATGGCGAGAGTCGATACCACGTGCTCGACGTCAGTCGCTTTCACAACTGCCAGGGGGAACCCAGCGGCAGCGAGCACAGACCGGTCGGAACTTAGAGAAAGCATCACGTCAGGGTCGACGACAACCTTGTCATCTCCGATGGCCGCGATCATCTCCTCCAGCGCTCTGTCGCCCACCGATGAATTTGATTTCATGTGAGATCCGGACATGTGCAGAGCGACAGCGCCCACGGTCAGGCGCTGTCGCTCTGGGAGGTCAAACCTCCTGGTCGCTATCAACAGTCGGCGACGACATAGTCGGAATAGTTGGGAACCTCGATGTCACCGATGAACTGCTTTTGGAGGACCCACAGATCCTCGCTCAGCTCCCACCCCGGGAACGTCTCTGAGACTCCGGCTCCCCAGACCTCCGCCGCCACAGCGGTATCGACACCGAGCACCTTCGTCAGCGATTCAATGACCGCGTCCCGATTGGCGTCGTCGTTGACGAAATCAAACGCGCTCCGATACGCCCTGCAGGCGCTCCCCACTATTTCCGGATTCTCCTCGGCGTAGGCACAAGTTGTTATGAATCCGGCAATCAAGGAGTCGGTCAGCACATCGGGATTCCCGTTCAATAGGTCTAGGACCATCTGATAGTTGCCCTCACCTATCTGTTGGGCCACCCCAGGAAGGGCCATCATCACATCGACTTGGTCGGCTTCGAACGCCGCGACCGAAGTCGCGCCAGCCCCGGTTGGGATAGCGATGTAGGCGTCGTGGGGCAACCCAGCCTCTCGGAACAGCGTCTGGACCAGAAGATCGGTGGTCCCACCCGTGACGGTGATACCGATCTTCTTTCCGACCAGATCCTCCATGACAGCTGGATAGCCTTCTGCGAGGTGGGGAAGGTCGAAATCTGGCTGTCCGATCAGACTGAAGAACTGCCGGGTGCCTGCTCCCAGGACCGAGAGACACTCGCCGTTGTTGATCGCGCCCCACGTAGGCGGGATAGCGCCCGTGGCGAACTGTGTGGTTCCACCAAGCAATGTCGAGAGAATCTCGGTTCCGTTGGCAAGGTAGAACACCTCGCCACCGAGAGCCGGCTCCTGCTGTCCGAGGAGCCCCTGGTCGAGCATGACCTGCTCGATGAGGCTCGCTGTTGAACTGCGCTGAATCCCGATCCGAATCGAGACTTCGGGCTCTGCCGGTGGAGGCGGGCCTTGCGTTGTGGTGGCCCCAGCCGGACCCGTCGTCGTGCTTCCGTCTGGCGGACCTGTCGTCGTGCTTCCGGTAGACGGACTGCTACAGGCTGATAGAACGAGTAGCAGCACGGCCGAGAGCGCGGCAGCGTGTCGTCGAAGTTTCATTTTGCTCCTTTGGAGTACTTTCCCAATGACTGTTACTGTTTTTGATTCAGACCTTGATGAGCTAATCACCTCCTCTTGGTCGCCTGCGTTACCGGGGCCATGTCGCCTCAACCGCGTCGGCCCTGGTAACGCGCTAGCGAAGTTCGGCCGAGAGATCTCTCTCCATGACTCGGAATTGTTCGGTAAACGGGAGTTCTTCTGGTGCGCGCGGATGCGGAAACGGGACTTTCACTTCACGGGATATCCCACCGTCGGCCATGATCAGGATGCGATCACCCATCAAGAGCGCCTCCTGCAGGTCGTGAGTCACGAATACGACCGCTCTTGGGTTGCGTTCCCACATCTTGAGAAACTCGGCGCGCGCGGCAATCTTCGTTTGGGCGTCCAGCGCAGCGAATGGCTCATCCATGAGGATCAGTTGTGGTTCCAAGACCATTGTCCGAGCCAGCGCCACCCGTTGGCGCATTCCCTGAGAAAGCTGCCAGGGGTACTTGTGGAGGGCGGGAGCGAGGCCCAGCCGCTCCAATGCCTCAGTAGCCACGGCTCGACGCTCTCGTCGGCTCAGGTGACCACGTACTTCGAGCCCCAGTTCCACATTGGCGCGGGCCGTACGCCAGGGCATCAAGGCGTCTCGGGCGAACATGTAGGACAAATCCGACCGAGCCATCTTCGGTGGCTTCCCCAAAACCGTTACGCGTCCCTCGGTCGGTGACACAAGACCGGCGAGAAGGTTGAGGACGGTGGTCTTGCCGCAGCCGCTTCGGCCGATGAGCACAAGGAACTCCGGGGAATGGCATTCAAGGGAGAGTCCATCGAGAACGCGCTGTGTGCCCTGCGCCGACGTGAACTCCACAACCACGTCGGTCAGCCGAGCCGGTACGACAGTGTCGAGGTCACCTGGGCCTGTGTCGGCTGTAAGGGAATCTGGCTCCCTCACCTTGGTGCTCCGCATGAATCTCCTCCGCTTTCGGTACCTATGTGTTCTTGCCACTTGTGACCATCTCGGGCTGCCAACGCAATGCCCACCGTTCCAGAGCCCCGGTCATGGCATTCATGAAGCCGGCGATAATCGCAAGGATGATGAGGAGCGCATAGACCGGAGCCAGATTGAACTGCGACGAGTACATCGCGATCAGCTGACCCACACCGTCCTGGGCACTGATGAGTTCGGAAGTCACGACACCGAGCAGTGAGTAGATAACAGCCAGGCGGATTCCTCCGAAGATGCTCGGTAGCGCCACCGGGAGCAACACCTTGAAGAAGCGTTGCCGACGATTGGCATCCATCACGGTGACGAGCCGAAGCAGGTCCGGATCCGCGGAGTTCACACCAGCTCGGGCGCTGATGATCAGCATGAAGACGACAACGCTGTACGCCAAGGCAACCTTCGCGGTGATGCCAATCCCGAAGACCACGATGAAAACCGGGGCCAAGGCGACTCGGGGCATACTGTTCAGGCCATTGAGGTACGGCGAAACAACTGCTTCAACCGATGGCACCAATGCCAGAAAGAGCCCGAAGGCAATGCCTGTCAGGCAGGCCAACAGGAGTGCAATAGCTACGGCCGTCATGGTGGCTTGGAGATTGGACGCGAGCTCGCCAGTGGTGACCAGACGCCATGCCTCCTCGCCAACCCGCATGGGTGACTGGGCCAGCACGCTCCTACGCTCGCGAGTGGCAACAAACACATGCCAGACCAGAATCACGGCCACAGCCACGAGAAGCTGTCTGCCCAGTCTCGCCCACTTGCTCTCACGAAACGGCCTCACAGAACGCCAAACTTGTTGAATGCGTCTGTCACGTTCATCCCATCCCTGAGCGCAGCCCGCATCTGGCTCTCGGCACCAACCTTGTCAAAGGATCTTTCGATTACCTCAGACTCCACTTCGGCAGGCACCACCACGAGACCGTCTGCATCGCCGAAGACGAGGTCGTCCTGTCGAACGACCACCTGTCCCAGGTTGACTGGACCCGAGATCTCTACGACCTCATCCCGGTCATAGACATCAACCGGACGAAAGCCGCGCACCATGGCTGGCACCCCGACGTCGCGTATCTCACGACTGTCACGGGCATAGCCGTTTACGATGACACCTTCACCTCCCGCCGCGCTGAGTGCCGTTGCGAGCAGCCCGCCGAATAGAGCACTCGTTGAGGACGGTGGGCCGGCTAGTACCAACACCCGCCCTTCGATCGTGGCGGCGACCGCCGCCATCAAGTTCTCGTAACGCTCGACTTCGATTCGAGGCGCGGACACCGGTTCCACGCGAGCCGTTTGCGCTCTCCCGACAACCGCAGTGCCGGGAATGACATGGTGGAAGTCCAGATCTACCACCTGGGTCCTGAGCCCGAGCCCATCCAGTGCGTCACTCAACACACCAGTGAACAGATGCTCACGGATCTCTGAAAGCTGCCTCTGTGATCCCATGCATCCTCCTGCGCGCCTTCCGGGGGGTCGCCCAAGTCTCCCCGCGTCATCACCAATGATGTAGACTGTACCAGAGTTTGGAACAGTGGTCTACTATTTGGATTCTTAGAAGGTGCACATCGAATCGGCGGGAAGTCAAGCGACCGATCTTGGCTCGCCCTTGGATCTACACCGGCACCCGAAGAGGCACAGGACTGGCAGGCGAACGAAAGGGAAGAACGCTTCATGAACTCCATCGAAGGACGGACCGCGGTGGTCACCGGGGGATCGAGTGGAATCGGTGCCGCTATAGCAGCTGCTCTATCAGCGGCGGGGGCGAGTGTCGCTACGTTCGATATCAATCCTCAGGAATGCGATGGTGTCAAACTATCGCTGTTGTGCGACGTCACCGACCTGAGTGCCGTAGAGAAGTCGATCCATGCCGTCGCTGCCCAGTTCGGTGGTATCGACATCCTCATCAACAATGCTGGCATTGGCGCTGTGGGAGATGTGACTGCCAATCCCGACGCAGAGTGGCAGCATCTCTTCGACGTCAATGTGTTCGGCATCGCTCGGGTTTCGCGCGCTGCCCTTCCATATCTGCGCGAATCGCCGTCAGCATGCATAGTCAACACGTGTTCGATCGTGGCAATGCTGGGCGTTCCACAGCGCGCCCTGTACTCGGCCAGCAAAGGGGCGGTGGCGGCGTTGACTCTTGCGATGGCCGCCGACCTCGTCGGCGAGCAGATACGCGTCAACGCCGTCGTGCCGGCGACCGTCGACACGCCTTGGGTAACCCGGCTCCTGGCCGCGGCAGAAGACCCCGAGCGGACAACCGATGACCTCAAGGCGCGTCAACCGATGCGACGCCTCGTCACGGCAACAGAAGTGGCCAATGCGGTTGTCTACTTGTGCTCGGCTGGCTCCACCACCGGCACCCTCCTGCCCGTAGACGGAGGAATGACCTCCCTTCGTGTCTAGCCTTCTTGGTACAACGCAGGTTCATTCCGACGGAAGGGTTGCGGGCCGATGAACAAGGTCCAGACCGTTGTCGGCAGCATTTTCGCCGACGAGCTCGGCATCACCATGGCCCACGAGCATGTCACCTTCGACCTCAGCGCCTACTACCAACCGGAAGGCGATGGACATTTCGAGGAACCAGCAACGGGAGACGAATACCGAACCTGGATTCACAGTCACCCCATGAGCGTGCGGTCCAACTTGATCCAGCAGGACATCGATGTCGCTACTCGTGAGGTCGGCCTTCTGTACGCCGCCGGTGGGCGAACGCTGATAGACCAGACGACGATTGGCCTCGGGCCGCGGCCGGACGCGCTCGTCGAGATCTCGCGACGCACCGGCGTCCAGATCGTCGCTGGCACGGGGTTCTACATCAGTGGCTCCTACCCGCCCGAGTATGCTCGAATGAGCGCCTCCGATCTTGCGGATCATCTCCGTCACGAGCTGCTCGTCGGCATGAATGACACCCGGATCCGCGCTGGCCTCATTGGAGAGCTTGGCGTATCGGCCCCATGCCTCCCGTTCGAGCAGCGCCTCCTTTCTGGCGCTGCACAAGTCCAGCAGGAGGTTGGCTGCGCCGTGTCACTGCACACAGCCTGGGGACCGGAAGGTGTTGATCACGCGGTTCGCGCTGCTCATGACGCCGGACTTGACCCGTCGCGGACTGCGTTGTGCCACCTGGACATTCGCCTCAGGAATGACATTCGGGCATATCTGAACCTGGCCCGAGAAGGCTTCTTCCTGAGCCTGGATACATTCGGCCGCGATTGCTTCTACCCACACATGAACTCGGCGTTGCCCTCGGATGCCGACCGAATGACCGTCGTCGAGCTCCTAGCGGCAGGCGCCCAAGGACGGCTCCTTTTCTCGTCCGACATCTCGTTCAACCATGAGCTGACCTATCAAGGTGGTCACGGGTATGCCCATGTGCTGTCGAACGTCGTACCCATGCTGAGCGAGCGCGGCGTCGAATCCTCCGTCCTCCATGAGGTGCTGGTCAACAACCCGCGCACCTGGCTGGCAGGTCCCGAGTAGACGCCACGACGATATGTCGGCGCTTAGCCGCGCGAACAAGCCTGGCCATGCGTCAACGGATCACAGCACCCAAGGCGTCAATTATGACCTCGCGTATCTCCGGTGCGTGTCCTTCCAGCTCGTTCACGGGGCAACGGTAGGACAGGGCGCTTACGCTGATGGCGCCCGAAGGTTGTTGCGGCGAGTCGCGCCAGATCGCAAAGGCCAAGCAGTTGACTCCACGGTCGTTCTCCTCGCGGTCAACCGCGTAGCCCTGGCGCCGAATCTCGGCCAGTTCCGCCGACAATCCGTCGACGGTGGTGATCGTGTTCTCAGTCCGCTGCACGAGAGGCCCATGCCGCCTGACCCAGGAATCCACCGCGTCCTCGTCTGGCAACAACTGGGCGAGCAAGGCCTTGCCGCCAGCCGTTGCATGCGCTGGCTTCCGCCCACCGATGACCGACGAGAGACGCACTGTCGTGTTCCCTGGGTCGACTTTCCCTCGATACACGATGCTCGCGCCGTCTAGGACGATGTAGTGCGCCGTCTCGTTCAACCGGGCAGCAAGGTTGTCAAGCGCCGACCGTATACGAAGAAGGTCCGGGCTGGCTTCGTGGTACTCGAAGGCCAGACGCAGAAAGTCATCGCCGAGCAGATATCGACCCGAGTCGTCCTGGCGAGCAAAACCGGCACGGCGCAAGGCCCCCAAGCCGCGGTGGACCGTCGACTTGGCATAGCCGGTCGCCCGCGCCAATTCGTCCAGGGTCACACCTGTAGGAAACTCGGTCAGGCGGTGGAGGAGCGCAAGGACGCGATCAATCCCTACCAAGTCACGCCACTCGTCGTCCTCCGCAGGCCACCGGGTCACATCGCGAGCGTTGTCACCAAGTTGAGACACGGTCAGGATGGTAGAACATTGTCTCGACAAGTGGAAACCCAAGCGAAGATCAACTCCCACCACAGGCGCCAATCGGTCAGCAAGGTGTTCATCCATGGAATGTGTTGGCATCCCGCATCGTCGCTCCCGTGATTTCGATGTTGCGGTCCGCAACGCACGCGCCAAGAATCAGTTTCAGGTCGGCGCCTGCGCTCCTAACAGGTAGTGCAGCAGATCAGACATCAGTGCGTTGATGTCGGCATAGTGCGAGGCGGGCGCCATCAGGATCTGATCCTCGGACTGAACAAACGGCCCGGGGACCATCTCATGTCGGGAGTGCTCCAGTAGCGTCCTTGCACTCTGCGGAGTTGTTTCCAGATGAAATTGGAGGCCCACAACATTGCGGCCTACCTGAAATCCCTGGTTCTCGCAAGCCGGGCTGCGAACGAGCCGGATTGCGCCGACAGGCAAGTCGAAGGTCTCGCCGTGCCAGTGGAACACCGTCAACTCTGCCGGGAATGGAAAGGCATCATTGGACGGCCCCTCAGACTGCACCGGGAACCATCCGATTTCTCGGACGGGATTGGGATACACCGGCGCGCCGAGGCTGGCCGCGATGAGCTGAGCACCCAGACAGACCCCCAAGACCGGCAAGCCCCGCTCCATCGCGTCTCGAAGAAACTGCTTTTCCGCCCGCAACCAAGGCAACTCGGCCTCGTCGTTGACGCTCATAGGGCCGGGTCCAGCCACTACGAAATCCACGCCGTCGATGTCCGGCAGGGGTTCGTTCAAATGGAATCGCGTCGCGGTCCACACCACACCCTGGTCACGAAACCAGTCCTCGATGCTGCCGAGGCCCTCAAATTCGACGTGCTGCAGAAAGTGAGCCCGCACCGTCACACGTTTTCCTTTAGAGCGATCTGACTTTGTCTCGGACTTAGGCGAGCCGCTTGACCAGATTCATCCTCCACGTAGGCGTGCTCCCGTCTTGCCGTGCGCCAGTTCGACGCCGCCATGCCGACCACAAGGCCGACACGCATAGTAGGTGGTTCCGACCTGCGCAAAACCCAATAGTGGCTGCCGAAGTCATACTGATCCGATAGTTGACGAATTCGACTGTGTCGCTCCAAGAAGCGACATCACAAGGCGTGAAGTCGACGGGTTTGGGGGTTGCCACGGTGAGACACGACCCGAGTCGACGGTCCCCGTCAAGCGTCCGATGGTTTCGCTACTTTTGCGGGGCACGATCCGGTACCAGCAGCTGAAGCATCGTGGGAGGTGCAGATGAGCGACAAGAGAACAACGGCCCG
>CAZDIQ010000078.1:0-10147 GCA_964505525.1 uncultured Acidimicrobiaceae bacterium
GGTCATGAACCCACCGACCACGACGGCGTCCGCGTAACCCGACAGTTTTCGGCTGATCTGTCTGTAGGTGCCTCCTTGACGCAGTGCCCGTGCGCTTGCGAGAACCTCGTTGTTGCAGGCGATGTCGAGGATGAAGTCGTATCGCTCGCCCTGCCTCGCGTAGTCCTCCTCGGTGTAGTCGATGACATGGTCGGCACCGGCCGTGCGCATCACATCGAGTTTGTCTGTGTGATCAATACCGGTCACTTCTGCGCCATAGGTCTTGGCGATCTGGATGGCGAAGGGTCCGACACATCCGGCGGCCCCGTTGACGGCGACTTGCATCCCAGGGCGGATCCGTCTGCCTCGCCCGAGCCCCTGGAGGGCGAGTAGACCCGAGTGCGGCAGACACGCAGCGGTGTCGTACGCGAGACCCTCAGGCATCGCCGTCAGCGCGGTCTGTGGCACGCACACGTACTCGGCGAACGATCCGGATCCGTGGGAGAACAGGTCGCCCCAGACAGCGGCACCCTCCGCGAACCGGTCTGCGTCCGGCCCGCGAGCTTCCACCACCCCGGCCACGTCGATGCCCATCCTGGGTGTCTTCGGTCTCACCACGCCGGTACCGATGCGAGCGACGAGCGGACGTCCCTCAAGATGATCGAGGTCGGCGCTGTTGATCGATGCCGCCATCACCCTGACAAGGACTTCATTCCCGGTCGGTGTTGGAGTGGCGATGTCGTCGAGTCGGATGACATCGGGAGATCCATAGCGGTCTCTGACGATCGCTCTCATGCGTTCGCTGACACTCGATCCCTTGACGTGATGTCCATCTGCAGGTACTCGTCGATCTTGAGGAACTTTGGCGGGAGTTTGACATCGTCTCCGAGCAGGGGAGCGGCCTCGGCACCGGATATCAGTCGGGGAGCGCCGAGCGTAAGGATCTCGTCACCGGCTTCGAGCGTTGCCTGACCGCTCTCGAGAACGTTGCGCACCCAATCGGTCTTCAAACCGTACACGATGACGAAGATGAACGTTCCGTCGACCTCCCAGCCATCGAGCGGCGTCCGATAGTGCTTACCGGAGGTACGACCCACATGGTTGAGGATCTTCCACTTCTTGTTGCGGATCGCGATCGGGTTGAACACTCTCTTGTTCATGTGGCCCCACCACCGTGGCATCGACATTGCACGCTCCTTGCCTCGTCGTACCTTACATTGTAAGTCATACTATGTAAGGTAGCACATTCGCGTACCCTGGGTTCTGCGGGTACATATATGTACTTCCCAGCCCACAGAACGAAATCGAGAACGCTTTCCGCTCTCCGCTTTCCGCCTTCCGCCCGGCACCAAGCGAACTGTGAGCTGAAAGCTGAAAGCTGTGGGCTGAAGGCTGTATTTGCGTACCCTGGGTTCTGCGGGTACAAAAATGTACGTCCCCAGCCCACAGAACGGCCAGCTGCCCCGGTGCGATAGAATTTCATCCTTCCGGGGGTGTAGCTCAGTCCGGCAGAGCACTACGTTCGCAACGTAGGGGCCAGGGGTTCAAATCCCCTCACCTCCACCAACCTATAGCCCTTGTGTCGTATGGGCTGTTCGTTGTTTGGTGTTCGTCTCTCTACAGCTCCAATCCGCGTTCCGCGCGCGTTCGGTGCGCGATTGCGTCGGCGATGAGTTCTTCGAGGCGGTCGGCGGCTATCTCGTCGAGGGGTTCGTAGAGGTGTCCGTAGATGTCGAGAGTGGTCTTGATGGACGTGTGACCGAGTCGGGATTGCAATAGTTTGGGATGTGTGTTGGCAGCGATAAGCAGAGCTGCGTGGGTGTGGCAGAGGTCGTGGAAGCGCATGGGTTGGCCGACGGACGCATCCACAGCGGGGAGCCAGAAGCGTTTTCGAAAGCTGCGCCGCCTCAATGGCCCTCCTTCGGGCGCTGTGAACACGCGGCCGGTAGGTTCGGTCCCATGTTGGTTGAGGTGTGCGTCGAGGGCGTCGACGACGGGCTGGGGGAGGGTGATGGATCTTCGTGATGCCGATGTCTTGGGTTCGGTCTCTGTGATGAGGCCTCGGACTTCGGCGAGCGATCGGGTGATGGTGACGCGGCGTCGCTCGAGGTCGAGGTCGCGGGCTTGGAGTGAGGCGAGTTCACCGAACCGTGCTCCGGTGAATCCGGCGGTAAGGACACGGGTGCGGTAGCGGGAGTCGATGGTGTCTGCGAGGTGGTGGAGTTCCTCGACGCTCAAGAACCGTTTCTCTGCCTGGGTTCGCTTTGGAAGGTTTATCCCAGCACAGGGTGTGCGTTGGATGAGGGTGTCTTCGACTGCGGCGTTGAACGCCATCGACACGAGCCCTAGGCGAGCTGGATGGTGTCGGGGGCGTATCCTTCGTTGGACATTTGCCGATCCAGTCCTGGATGTCGTAGCGGGTGACGTCGCGGAGTGGTCGGGAGGCAAAGTGGGGGAGTACCAGTGAGCGGAGGTACGTTTCGTCGCGTTCACGTGTCGAGTCTCGGATGTGGAGCCCGGTGGTCATCCACCGATTCGTCCATTCAGCAAAAGTGACGGTGCCAGCATTCGGGTCGATCCAGTCGCCTCGGTCGATTCGGGCCAGCTCGTCGCGGAACCACCTCTCGGCATCCCGGCGCCGCTCAAATCTATTTGAACGGGTACGCCTGCCGGGTGTGCGGTACCTCGCTTGGTAGCGGCCCGAGCTGGCTCTGCGGATCCACCCGGCCATCACTCGCCGCCGTGCTTGGGGCGATATGTAGTTGAGTCACAGGCATCCATGGGACGATCATCGGATCCAACCCTGTCATCAGAGTGTCAGCAGATTGTCAGACCGCCTGGAACCCTTGGCATAAAAGGAGAACAATTTTCGGTCATCGGCCTGCGGAGTTGATCGCCACAGCCCGATCTCGGTCGATGTCGGCGAGTTGGAGTGTTTGTACCGGGATGATGTGTGACACCTTGTACTTGGAACTTACGTGACACTTCTTCGTTGTTGTGGGGGTTGTCGTTCTCCTTTGGGTTGGTAGTAGCGGTCGGGGTCGATGGTGAGGACGTGGATGAGGTTGTCACCGTGGTAGATGTGGACGAGCCGGTCGATTTCGATGACTCGTACGTGGGCTCGTGCGTGGCGGGCCCCGACGTGGATGAGTTTGGCGTTGAATCCAATGTTGCCGGTTGCACCGACCGTACGGACGTGCGCCTCGGGTGGGTAGACGGGTTCGGTCATGTTGTGGGGTTCTGGGTACACGATTTCGTCTGTGATGGGCGCTACGCCGTAGCGTTCAGCAGGTGTGGCGTCTCCAATGCCTTGGTGGGGGCGTTGCCGGTTGTAGTGGAACCGGAACCCGTCGAGGAGTTCTTGGAGATGCTCGAGGGTTTCGGGTGGCCCTTCGTCTGCGAGCCATTCCTTGACGGTGCGGTGGAACCGTTCAAGTTTGCCCAGCGTTTGGGGGTGATACGGTGCCGAGTTGATCAGCTCGATCCCCAAATCCTTGAGCGACACCTCGAACGCAACGTCGAGTCCGTGGAGTCTCCCGGTGAAGATCAGCCCGTTGTCAGAGAGCACCTGGCGTGGCATCCCGTAGCGGCTGGCAGCGAGCTCGAAGGTGTCCCACGCCAGATCCCCGGTCGCTCTCGGGCCAGCAAGAGCGGCAAGGAGATACCTTGAGTGGTCATCAATCACGTCAACAACCCACACCTCGGTGCCATCGGCAAGGAGCATCCGGGTGGCGTCGATCTGCCATAGATCGTTTGCGATCTCGCGTTCGAACCGTTTGTCAGCCGCCGGTTTTCGAGGTGCCCGGACAGCAATCAGACCGTTTCGGACCAGCACCTGATGCACGGTCGAGATCGCAGGCGGATCGACCCCTGCCCGAGCGAGCTCGGCACGGATCCGTCGTGCACCCCAACGCGGATGGTCCTTGCGCATATCAACAATCCGGACCTCAAGATCTCCAGATATCTGATTCACAGAACGCAACGGTCGGCGAGACCGGTCCTGCAACCCGCTGATGCCCTCAGCGAGATACCGGCTCCGATACCGGTAATAGGTCTGACGCGAAATCCCATACCGGCGACAGATCTCAGTCACCGTCAACCCGGTACGTGCAGCCTCCATCAATACTTCTAGACGCAACTCAGCCATTGATACCACCTTCAACACCACTGCTGACCTCCTCACGAGAACGTGGAGACAGCATGCAGCAGTCAACTCGGTGGTGTCACACATCTCCCCGGAACACTGTCACACATGTGTTCGGAACGATCCGTCACCGATCTCCCCGGAATGAACAGTCGGCGAGTTGGAGGGTTCTTGACACTCTGATAACAGGGTTCATGACACTCTCATAACAGGGTTGAGGCATCTATTTCGTGTACATGAAACACATGACGCCCGTTGGTGGCCACAGTGGAGATCCCGCCATCGAAGGCACCTTCGTTCCTCCAGATGGCCGTTCGTGGCTAGGAGACCATGCTCAACCGCTGTCTGGATCGGCCAGAATTGAGATACTGGACCATTCTCTGCATCCAATCCGCCCCAGGATGTCACGACAATCCCACAGTCGACAAGCCTCAGAACAGAAACGCAATGCCGCGCCTGCGACCACGACAGCCGCGATCCAAACAACAGCCGGCACACCACCGTCGAGATCGCGAATGCGCGACAGGGCCCCCAAATCACACACGCACTTGCAGCAAGTTGCGCCATGTATGCATGTAGACACGTGAGGTCGTGATGGATCTCGACCGTGGCCCGCTGGCAAGAATCGATCGGAGGCTTCTCGGCGGACTCGGACAGGCATGGCGTGCCGCCGATTATCTAGCCTCGATTATTCACGGGGTGCCGCGATGTGGCTGTGGGTGGGTTCGGTTGCGGTTCCTGTTGGTTTGGGCGTTGAGGAGATTCGATTTTGGTGGTGACTGGCGGGTCTGGGGTGGATTCTTCCCGACCCGGGGCGTGTCAAAGTAGTCGCCGTGGCGTTTCGACGGATCCCAGATGAAGGCGGCGGGGTTCAGGTGAGTGCTGCGATGTTTCGGTACGCAGTGAGTATCTCGCTTGCGGTTGGCCATCCGGCAAGGATGCGGATAATGTCGCGCCGTGCAGTGGTGATGATGCGTGCTGGTGTGTGCCACAGGGTCCAGCGGAGCCGTTTGGCTTTCGCAACGGCCAAGGGTCCCGTGAGGCATAACATCTGGAACCACACAACAAGGTCCGAAGCCCACATGACGGTTTGGAGCCATGCCTGGTTCGCTTCGAAATCTGTGAACGGGAAACGTTCCAACCCTGCGTCTTTCAACCGTCCAATGAAGTCCTCAACGTGGGCATGAGCACGCATCGTGCGGTCGAGTTCGGCTGGGTCGCCTTCCTGGTCGGTGTAATGACCCCAGAACCGGTATTCCAGGTCGGGGAACAGACTGGTCCGGGTTCCGGGGTGTAGCGGTTGACGGCGAATGATCAGCCGTGTCCCTTGCGGCCACGATGACAGGTCGACAAGGTCCGTGACTTCGCACACGGACGAAACCAGACCCGACGAGGTGACCGTGTTGTCGAGTTCACCATCAGGGTCGAGTGCCCTCTCCCACCGGTCAGGGTCCTCGTTCGCGGTAGCGATTGCCGCCGATATTGCGGTTTGGCGGCGGGCAACGACTTGGAACCCGATGTTGCGTACCCGACAGCCTTCAGCGAATGCTTTGGTGCCACCTGCAGAATCGGAACGCACTGTCACCTCGCGTTGCACGAGACCAGGGTCGTCTCCTGCCTGGTGACCGGCTCGAACATTGGGAGGGAGCTGACAGACACCGTCGTCGAGGACCCGTAACAGATCCGTCACATTGTTCGCCGTAGCGTTCCCTGGACGTAGATGCCCCGCAAGGGTTTCCCCAGTAGCGTCAGCAAAACAGAACAACGGATGAAACCCGTACCCGCCCTTGAAATGCGGGGCAGCACCATCTTTGTTCTCAGAATGGATCTCCACCAACGACGCGTCAAGATCCACAACCACCGGCCCGCCACCACCAAGAGCTGGGATACGTTGTCGTACCTTGGTGCGGACCTCAGCCATTGCCTGACGGGCCCGTACCACTGCCGCGCCGTTGAGGGTTTCGGTGAACGTGCGATACAACGTCGTATCAGAACACACCGAACCAAAGAGACGGTCCTGGGGAGCCAGAGTTTCGATATCGGTGCATGACTCGCCGCCGCCAGCAAGCATCAACATTGCCTGTGTCAACACCCTGCCCCGGTCATGGACCGGGACCCCGGGACCGGACCAGCCCACTGCCTAAGACAGCGTCTCACCGACACCGAGACGGTCAGCAAACATGCCCAAGGCATGCAACCCGACATGACCAACCACCTGGGTCCCACCCGATTCCACAATCACGTTACGTGTGCTGTTAGCGTTCATCTCGGAAATGCCTTCCTTATCGGATAACTTGCTGGATTAACACCTGCAGTATCCCTTACCAGGAGGGCATTTTCGCGGACCCCGACACTCAGCCGATCACACCACGTGAAGAATCGGGGCTAGGTGATACGGCATGTGGACGGCTCGCTTCGCAAAGTGATCATTGCAACATTAGTCATTGGCGCCCACCGGTCCGATGGCTATATTTCTTAGAGTGAACCCGATGTCGGCCGCTGTCATGGATCGAACGTTCAAGACTTGTGATCGACGTCTCGGAGTATCTCCGAGCCGATGGAAGGTCCTCGCTTTCGCAATAGCGATCGTGACGATAGGTGTCCAGACATTCGCTCCCGCCGCTGAGGCATATAACACGAGGTTCACGGAGTACGGTGCCGGGTTTGTTTGCGGCAACCAGACTGCGAACCAGTTTACGTTCTCAAACGACCCAGAGTGGACTCCGGGATTGAAGCTCAGTTTTGAATACGGTCTCAACGCGTGGGTGTACGACATCGAAGACTACAACGGTGGTTTTCTGTTGTCCGTCGGTGGCCAGAATTGGACAGCGAGATGGGAATCGATGGGCTCAGCGCACGCGCGGACGCAGTGCATCTTTCCAGTGCACAACATCGAATTCAACATCGCGAAGTGGGGCGAATATGATCAAGGCGTGTGGAGCCTTCAAGCCGTTGCGGCGCATGAATGGGGACACGCTTTCGGCTTGTCGCACCCCGGTGAGAATGACCTGCCGTTTGCCAGTGAGAAGCCCCCCACGATGGCCACCTGCGTTGACGTGACAAGCTCCGCTCGCGCGACGCTAAGTCGAGACGACGAAGCAGCGATAACAGCGCAGAACGAGAGCACAGGAGGCTATGAGACGGCGACGGCGAATAGCTCCTTTGAGGAGGACGAGGTAAGCCACAAGGAATGGTGGTCCACCCAGTATGTGAACTCGTTTCTGACGTCGACGTCGGGGGGAGGTGTTGACGGCTCAAGTTGGTACGCCAACTTCAAGTCGAGTGTGGGCACGACACAGGGAGCGATCTATAGCGACATGTTCGTCACTGCCACGAACGGTGAAGCGTATCAAGGTCGCGCAAACTACAAGAAGAACTCGAGCTCTGACTCAGGCACGATCAACGTAACGATGAAGACAGCTGTGTACAAGCACGATTCCGCGAGCTGTGGAGGACTCGACAATACCACATACGAGTCAGGCTACGTCTCTAGGTCGGTGACATGTGTTCCGTCGAATAGTTGGTCGTACTGCACAACATCGTCCTTTACGTTGGCTGGCGCCACGGGACGGGTTCACCGCGCACGAATCATGGTGTATAACCGAATGCAGAGTCCGCTCGATGGTGGCACGAACACATACGTGAAGACGGATCGTGACCGCACCATGCTCTACGGCTACTCGGGTTAGGAGCAGCACGGACATGCAACAGGATGAAGGTACGCACCGGACAAAGTCCTTGGTCTCACCATTCGTTGTGGCAGTCGCGATATCCGTTCTTCTCGTTGTTGCGGCGTTCGTGACTCATGGCCGCTCGGCGACCTTGGCGGATACGAGCCCAACAACAATCGACTCACTCGCGTTCAACTCCGTCGTTGGGGGCACGGTTCTCGATGGGCCAAATAGGTCGAGATTCATCGGATATTCAAATTGGTCGGTGTCCGTGGATGAAGTTCTGTTTGACCGGGGTCCGTACTATTCGCTCGCGTATAGCGAGGTGGTCGAACAGAAACCCCCTGCAATCGGCGAAGTGATTGAGATCGCTGTATTGGAGGCCATCGAAATCCAACCTGGGAGTTCCTACGCGTTCTATGCCGCGCGGTCCTTCCGTCCTGACACGGCGCAACAATCTGAGTTCCCGTGGCAATCCGAACTGGTGTTCGCCCGGGACCAGGGGTATCTGCCCACGGCTGGCGTCGAGAATTCTGTAGTCGCAAGTCTTAAGCTCGTTTCTGTGGGGGATGAATCGTTAGTGGACTCGGCAATCGCTTTCGCGCGTGAATACGCCGAATATCTCAATCTGCGAAACAGCGGGCAGGAACCGACGTATGGTCCGCGGTTGGCGGCGCTGGTTGAGGCGAGCACACCCACCACCGGTGTGGACAACTGGCTCGAAGTCTTGGCACAGCGGCCCGAGAACGAGCGGCAACTGCCGTCGGACTTGGACGATCTCACTGCTCTCCAGAACGCCCAGGTTCAAGGCGTGTTCAATGTGGAAAAGTGGACTCCGTGGACAGTCATCCTCCTACTGGACCCGGGCGCGGTTGGCACGACTGAGTGGTTTGGTGCCTATATCGAAGGAGCAGGTTTTCTCGGTCCAGTCGGAGGGTCGCCTGGCGATCAGGTGGTGGAGCTGATCGGGTACGGCCCATCAACCTCGAACCGCGTCGAACTTCTGCGCTGGGGAAAGGGTATGCCCGCCGAGGTGCTTGTTGATTCGTCAGACGTCGCCGAATCGGTTCGGGCAACGCGGGCGGAGGAACTAGGTCCTGTGGATGCAGACATAGGGTCGGACAAGCGCGGTACTTCCGATGTCATTCTCCTCGTGGATCTGCGGGGCGGGCACGTGTCTAGCAAGTTGGTGTCACTTACCGAGGCAAATGAGACTCTGATTAGATTACTCGGTGAGTCAGAGCCTCGCAGTGAGCCGAGTCCGTCCAGCCCACCACCGTGAGTCCATCCTCGGCTGCCCCGCTGTCCCCCCGCCGGCGTTCCGCGCTCGCTATGGCTGTCGGATTTGGAACGGTGGTGTTGCTCTACGGTGTCGCCGCAATCCTATTGCTCGACACATATCGAGAACCGATTTATGAAGCGTTCGGTGGAGGCTACGGATGCGGATCTGATGGAATTCAAGCAATCCCGGCACTGATCGTTGCCTATTTTGCGACGGCGGCACTCGTTGCGACATCCCGAGCTACCAAGTTCGCAGGTGCTATGCGCGTTGCGATGTCTCTCCTTGTGACCATTGCCGTGGTGGCTGCGATAATCGGCACGCTGATCGTGCTCGCACTCAGCTCCGGGATTGGATGCGTCGAATAAGCTATCGTCGTTGTCCTCGGAATCCTTGGCGATGCCTGCTACACCGCGTTGCACTTCTCCGTGCGGTGGTTTGTGGCACCTAAGTCGTGTGGAACGCTCAGGGGCACAAGGGAGACATCTGCTTGACGTGGCGTACGTTGGCTTCGCCGTAGGGCGTGGACATCCCGGCGTCAATATTGCAAACACAAGACTCGATGAGGTTCGGCGTCTTCTCCCGGAGGCAACGGCAGCAAGAATTCACCCTCGCAAGCCCATAGGTGCCGGACACCCAGCGGGGACGGCCTCATCTGAATGTGCGTGGCTCGGCGAGAGTAGGCAATTTCGAGGCCAGTGGTCGCAGACTAAAGAAGTGGTGCGAACCGATGACAGGAGGAAACATTCGGAGCACAAGGCATCGCACCGGTCACATTGACCCAGCCAATCATCCTACCGCGCGCGCCTTGTGCGCGAAACGACGCGAAACCATGCAAAACAGTGAAAGGTGTTGAGTACAAAACCCCAGGTCAGAGCACATATGGCTCGGTCGGAGGGGTGGGGGCGCTGCATTCGCAACGTAGGGGCCAGGGGTTCAAATCCCCTCACCTCCACCCGGGGGGCGTTACCGCACGCGCCACACAGCGACAATTGGGGGAACAGCAACCTGTTTCTATGGCCGAACGACTCATTGACCGCGTGGTCGGGTAGGTCGATCTGGGTCGTGTCGATA
>CAZDIQ010000079.1:0-7702 GCA_964505525.1 uncultured Acidimicrobiaceae bacterium
AGATGTCGCGTCCGAAACCCGTCGAAATGAGGTTGCCGGACTTGTCCTCGATCCACTTGACCGGTCGTTCGAGGAGGATCGATGCCAGGATCGATGCGACGTAGCCCGGATAGACGGGGACCTTGTTCCCGAATCCCCCACCGATGTCGGGCGACACGATCCGGATCATGTGTTCGGGGAGTTCGGCCACCAGTGCCACGGCGGCGCGGATGATGTGCGGCGCCTGGGAGGTCATGTATACGGTGAGTTTCGAGGTGGCTCGGTCGAAATCGGCAATGGACCCACATGTTTCGATGGGACTCGGATGCGACCGCGGGTAGTGCATCTCGATCTTGGAGACCACGTCGGCCTGTGCAAACGCGGAGTCGGTTCCGTCCTTGTCACCGACCTCCCAGTCGAAGATCACATTGTCGTGCTGGTTCGTCTTGTCGTCCCTGATGAGCGGCGCATCGGACTCAAGCGCCTGAAAGGGGTTCACGAGCGGTGGGAGCGGCTCGTAGTCGACCATGATCGCCTCGCACGCGTCCTTTGCGATGTAGGGATCGTCCGCGATGACGCATGCGACTTCCTGCCCCTGGAACCGGACCTTGTCGGTCGCGAGGACCGCCTGCGTGTCGTATGACAGCGTCGGCATCCACGCGAGGTTCCTCGCCGCCATCATCTCGCCGGTGAGAACGAGTCGTACGCCTGGCATGTCCCATGCCCTTGAAACATCGATCGACTTGATTCGGGCGTGGGCCAACGGGCTCCTCAGAATCTCCATGTGGAGCATGCCTGGCAGAACGATGTCGTCGACGTAGTTGCCCTTGCCGCGTACGAACCGGTCGTCTTCGACGCGTCGCCTGCTCGCTCCAAGTCCGCCGATCTTGATCTCGTCGAGTGTCATTCGGCTTCCTCCTCGGCTCCGGCATCGCCGCGCATCTTGTCCCCCGCCCACAGAACCGCATTGACAATGTTCTGGTACCCGGTGCACCGACACAGGTTGCCCGACAGGGCCCACCTGATCTCGTCGGCGGTCGGATCGGGGTTGCGATCGAGGAACGCCTTTGAGGTCATCATCATGCCGGGTGTACAGAAACCGCACTGCAGACCGTGCTCGTCCTTGAACCCCTCCTGGAGCGGATGGAGTTCGCTCGGTCCCGCGAGCCCCTCGACGGTCATGACTTCGTGGCCGTCCGCTTGGACGGCAAGCATCGTGCAACTCTTGACGGGCTCGCCGTCGACGAGGACCGTGCATGCGCCGCAGTTGGTCGTGTCGCATCCGGTGTGGGTACCGGTGAGCTTCAGACCGTACCTGATCAGGTGGGCGAGCAGGAGGCGTGGCTCGACATCGACCGTCCGCTCCTCACCGTTGACGGTCACCGTGATTCTCCGAACCGGGACATCCGCCGCGGGGGCTGACCGGATTTCTTCGAACAAACTTGACATATCAGGCCACCTTCTGGGTAGATGCTGCGACACGGCCGAGAAGTCGCTCGACGAACGTCTTGACGATGTGCCGCTTGTAGTCCGCGCTGCCTCGGTGGTCTGAGCGCGGTTGTGCGGCGGCTGCCGCGAGTTCGGCGGCCTCGCTGATCGTCGCCTCGGTGAGCGGTCCGCCCTCGAGGCTTGCCGCCGCATCGACGGCGTTGATCGTTGTCGGTCCGACCGCCGTCAACGCGATGCCTGCCCTCCCGACGGTGTCGCCGTGCATGTCGACGCTCACGGCGGTTGCGACGGTGGCAAAGTCACCGACTCGTCGTTCAAGCTTGAGATAGCCGCCCATCGGGGTTCCCGACGGGCGAGGAACGATGGCTTCAACTCCGATCTCGTCGGACGTCAGGACGGTCTGGAATGGTCCGGTGACGAGCTCGGAAACCGGAATGGTGCGTCGGCCCCCTGGCCCCTGGGCGACGAGTGATCCCCGCAGCGCGACCATCACCGAGGCCCAGTCCCCCTGTGGGTCAGCATGACAGAGGGAACCCACGAGCGTCCCACGGTTGCGGACGATCGGGTCCGCCACCAGTGGCGCTGCCGATGCCATCACGGGTTGAAATGCCCCGAGTTCGGTCGAGCGCTCGAGGGTCGCGTGACGACACAAGGCTCCGATGCGGATGGATCCGTCCGGGTCGAAGGTCAGATAGTCGAGATCCGGGATGTTGTTGATGTCGATCATCGTGGCCGGGGAGGCGAAGCGGAGCTTGAGCATGGGGATGAGGCTCTGTCCGCCAGCGAGAATCTTTGCCTCACCGTCTGATTCGGCAAGAAGCCTCACGGCCTCCTCGATGGACTCCGGTGCCTCGTAACGAAAGCGTGGCGGGTACACGTCTATACCTCCGTGCCTGGCTGTTGAGCGGGTTCAGATCGCACGCCCTGGGAATCGGGAACCGCAACGGGTTCGCTGTCGGCGTCAGGATCGGGGCGTGGGTGCTGATGCGGCGGCCATGGGCCCTGGACCGGTTGAGCCGCCACCTTCAGATACTCGGTGATCTGGGGCCATGCCCAAATAGTTGGGCTGTCGCCTTCCTTCGGTGCATCAGCGATGAGCTCGTACATGCGCTGGTTTCCCGTACTCCCGGGGGATTCCGCAGTCAACCTCGCTCCCTTCGCAGCGTGTGGGGAGGTGGTCGTCCGGCATCGCCAGCGAACCCCTCACCAACGAATGTACTACGCGGGACCCTGGCTCGCCACTGGCACCGACTTCCGTGAAGAGGTCGGTCGCCCGATGCGAAGGCCGGGTGAACTCAGATGACGGCGTACGCGGAAGGATCGTCGATGAAGTGTTTCTTGCACGCCGGGCAACAGAAGTACACGGTCCCGCCGTCGTGGTCGTAGGTGAACCGAGCACCCTCGATGTCAACGGTCATCCCGCACACAGGATCCACTGCTGTTTGTGGCACCTGTTTCTCTACTGCGCCGATCGAGCTCCTGAGGCGGCCAGCTGCTCGCTCTGCGACAAGCTCGGCAAGGATCGATACCCCGATCTCTTCGTGGTCGATCGGACCGAGATCGAGTCCTGCACGGATCCGGATGCGCCCGAGATCGACTTCATCGGTCTCGATTTCGCGAAGATGCTCCATCAATGCCGCACCGCGGCGCCTCGACGTGATGACACCGATGTAGCTCGCCTCGGTCGATACCGCCCAGGCGAGCGCGTCCTCGTCGTAGTGACCCTGCGTCGCGATCACCACCGCTTCGGGCTGTGTGTTGTCAGCATCGGCGAAACCGGCGAGAACTCTGAAGTCCGCGAGAAGGTTTCCACCCTTGCCCTCCTCATCCACGATGGTCACGTTCCATTCCATGACGTCGAGGAGCCGTGCGAGCCGTTCGACGGCCGGCGATCGACCGACGAGCACAACGTGCGGTTTGGGGATGATGGGTTCCATGAAGATCTCCAGAGCTCCTTCGCTGGCACATGACATCGGAACGGACCGCACATCAGATCTGCCCGATTCGCCGTCCGGCCCCATGAATATGAGGTGGGCGAGGCCACTTTCGAGGGCATCCGCCGCCTCACGGCGTACAACGGGTTCGGCACAGGCACCACCGACCCAACCGTGGACCTGACCGTCTGCCTGGATGATCGCCACATCCCCGGGACGTCCTGATGCGGGTTTGCGTACCCACACGACGGTTGCGCGCACATAGGGTTCGCGGGAAATCTCGAGATCGCGGACTATGTCGTCGAGTTTGACGCGCATTCGAGCCTCCGGTGACCCGTCGCTTGGGACGAGTCGATGTGTGCTGCCAGCCAAATCTAGCACCGGCATCTGCGGCGGGATGCGGTCCTCTAGTCGGTGCCCGGTTCGTCGCCGCGCTGGCGGTGGATCCGCCCAGATGTTCCGCGCAGGGCGAGTCCCGTGCCGTGGCCGTACCGCACCTGGGTCATCTCGGCTATCACCGCGATTGCCATTTCTTCCGGTGTCTCGGCGCCGATGTCGAGACCGATCGGACTGTGGATCCGTTCGATCTCCTCGTCGGTCCAGCCGTCGTTGCGGAGGCGGTCGACGCGACTCCGGTGCGTGCGTCTGCTACCCATGGCACCGATGTAGCGGATCGGTGCGTTCCGGACCTTCGGGAACACCGGACCCTCGAATCGTGCATCGTGGTTCATCAGCGCCACATAAGTTCGGGCGTCGAGCTCGTGGTCGGCAAAGAAGACATCCGGCCATCCGACGATGAGTTCGTCCACGGTCGGGAACCGTTCGTGCGTCGCCCACGCCTCACGGGAGTCGACGACGATGACCCGATATCCGAGTGTCTGGGCAAAGGACGCCAAAGGTTGACTCACGTGGCCGGCGCCGAAGACCACGAGGATCGGAGGCGGGGCGATCGTGGAGATGAACACGCGGTGGTCGCCGTAGTCAAGGGTGCGGCTCTGCTCGTTCGCCATGAGGTTCTCCGCGTCGGCGAGCACGTCGTCACGAATGTCGTCAGGAATGCTTCCGGCAAGGATCCGCTTGGATGCATCCACAACCGCCCTTCGGCCGATCGCCGGACCTTCGACACAGGTGATCTCGGCACCGAGCAGTTCGTCGTCAACGAGCTGCCGGACCGCGGAGAGACTCTCGTTCACCATTGCTCGACGAAAACCGAGATCGTTCCTCCACAGGTGAGCCCCACCTCGAACGCCTCGTCATCGGCAATCCCGTACGTCAGGAGTTTCGGTGTACCGGATTCCATCACCTGCTGGGCGTGCAGGATGACGTCGGACTCGACACACCCTCCGCTGACCGATCCCGACACGTCACCATCGGATGAAACGAGAAGTCGCGCACCCTCAGGTCGTGGTGCAGATCCGATCACATCGACCACTGTGGCCACCGCCACCGTCTTGCCTGCATTCGTCCACGCCTCGTAGACCTCAAGATCGTCCTTCAAAGTCATGATCACCTCACCCGTCATTGTATTGACGTCCAACCGATCGATGCACGAACCCAGAAGCTGGCTCGCACATCGGTGTCTGCCAGCAGGATGCGGAGGACGACCAGCGGTACCCTCATGCAACAGGCTCCTGAGGAAGCAGAAGAGCCGCTGGAGTGGGGAGCGACGATGGACACACCTGTAGGGACCTACAACGCAGCTGGCCTATCGTCGCTACTCGGCTACGGCCGGAAGGCTCATGTCCGCTCAGGGGGCGTATGCCAGCTATGCGGATGCGGAGCGGGTCCGGACATCAACTTCGTTCTGCCCTCCCATGAAATGGAACCCTTTGGCTGAGTTGTTCGTCCTTTGAGTATGAAGCCTTTGAATATCGAGGTTGATAGCGACTCTTCTGTGTCGGAGCAGTTGAGAACGAGCAACTTTGAGGTGTTCTACAGCGAGACGTGGGACTCGGTGTACCGGCCTTTGGCTGTGACCATCGGAGACAGTGATCTCGCAGCTGAGGCTGTTGATGAGGCAATGGTCCGGGCCTTTGCAAAGTGGCGGTCGGTGCAGCGCGTGGACAACCGAGAGGGTTGGGTCTATCGCGTCGCATATCGCTGGGCCATTGATCGCCTTCGCCGACGCGGACGAGAACGACTTCTGCTCCCTCGGTTGGTTGACACTCCAAGCGACAGCGTCTCGCTGGTTGAACCCGGGCTGGATGCCGCGTTGGCGTCGATGCCTTTGGACCAGCGCTCAGTCGTGGTCCTGAGTTGCGCCTTCGACTGGTCTGAGGTTCAGATAGCCGACGCCCTCGGCATTCGGCGCGGCACAGTGAAGAGTCGACTGCATAGGGGACTCGAGTTCTTGCGACGGGAGATGAGCACATGACGACAGACACGATCATCCGCACACACATCGAAGCCAAACTCGAGGCTGTGCCCGACCAGGAAGGCGACATGTCGGCCGTGATGCGCCGTGGCAGGCGTGAACAACGACGTCGCCGCTTGCGCTACTCGATTGTGGGTGTCGCCGCAGCATTTCTCGCGGTTGTCCCGGTTGTGTTCCTGACCGCAGAAAGTAGCCCGTCGATAGGCGGCTACACGGACACAGAGGTCACCTTCGAGTCGGGTTTCACCGTGCCTGTCGATGGACCCCCGATCGAGACACGGGGGGCGCTTGTATTCACGGGAGTCGTCGCGGTACCAGAATTTGACGCCAGCGTCCTTGGTATCAACTACCCGCTCACCAAACAAGGTGCCGGTGCACTCGTCGTCCCTTCAGGGTCGGGTCCGACCCAAGCCAATGCATTGAACGCCGACACCCTCGTCCTCCTGGGGGCCGCCGACGGTGCCCAACTCGCGCTCCAACAATCACAGGGTTTCATGTGCGTGTTCTTCGGGAACGGAACTGACATAACAGGGGGCGGGTACTGCGGGATCGCCGTCACTGCTGAACCGACGATTGGCTACAGCACCGACCCAGCATTCCCGAGGAGCGACGGCGGATGGCTCGTGTGGACGCAGCTTCCGGAGGCTGCCGCTGTCGTCACCGTGGAGCTTCCCGATGGGACGACGTACTGGCAACACGTCGTGGCCCGGACAGCCTTCTTCGCAGTCGCAGACCTCGACACCCTGATGTCAGCCACGGCGACGGCCTACGACGCACAAGGCAACGAGATCCTGGTGAGCCCGACCGTCCTGCTGCAAGGTCACGACTACTTCTTATCCAAGTAGGCAACGCACGCTTCCAACTCCGTCGATCAGGCCAGATCTTGTGGAGAAAGGTCAATCAGCGAGAAGAGCTCTGTGGCTTGGTGCAGATGTCCATCTTCCTCGGTCTCGTACCCAGGTTGGGCGGGAGGCTCCGCAACTGCCGATTATCGGAACAAAACCGCGCACGATCTGTTCCCAAATTCTGGGTTTTCGGAAGACTCTTTTGGTGCCTGGGTGGGTTTGAGTACCGGACACGACTCGTTCTGCCGAAGGGGAATCCACATGCCGTTGTTGGGTTACGGAACCACAATCCACTTCGGGTCGTCCACTTTGGAGCTGTCGCCGTAGGTGAACGAATGAACCGCAATCATGTCTGGGCGTGTCAATGTTCCACGAACCGTGATGTTGGCGGTTCCGAATGCTGCTTCGACGTCCGACGGAAGCCCGATGCTGAATCCCCCGCACTGGGGCGGGTCGGATTCAAGGGACAACCCACAAAGCCGCTTGGCTGGAGTGTCGAAGTAGATCCCGGACACGGTCACCAGATCGCCCGGACTGGCGGGTAGGTGGTCGACCTCAGAAAGCTGAACCGGATCTGTCGGAAACGCAGGCCCAACGTCGTCGGAGGTGCACGCCACTGCTAGAGCGGCAAGCAGCACAATCACAACACTGAAAGTCCTCATCAACCTGAGGCTACCGAAGTAGCACGCGGCGCCACATGCGACGTGTCGAGAAACATCCCGAGGCGATGATCACACCAGGGCACGCAGGATCGCAGAGGACTGCGCCAGCCACTACCCGTGAAGGAGAACGTCATGGCCAACCATTCCCGTTGGGAAGAGACCAAGAAGAGCCGTCCAGAACCTGATGCTGAAACGCGGGCAGGTGTCGAACAAGATCTGGCACTCGGTCAGCTCATCTACGACCTGCGGACTGAAGCCGGGTTCAGTCAGCGTGAACTCGCCGAACGCATGGGCACCACCCAATCGGTCATATCACGGCTCGAAGAAGGAGGCGGAGCACGCAACCGGCTCGACACCCTCGCCCGCGTAGCCACCGCCCTCGACCGCCACCTCATCGTCTCGTTCCCCGCCAAAGTGCCGACCGACCTCGAGAACGCCGTCCAAGTCGCGTAGAGGGTC
>CAZDIQ010000079.1:7802-10061 GCA_964505525.1 uncultured Acidimicrobiaceae bacterium
CCCCGCCAAAGTGCCGACCGACCTCGAGAACGCCGTCCAAGTCGCGTAGAGGGTCCGTCGGTCACAATGCAGCCCCTACAAGGCAGATGGCTGCGCTTGCAGGGTCGGTGGTTCCCCAGTTTCTGAGAGGCGGGACGGCACGTTCGGAACTGGGTTCTATCCGCACGACCCTGGCAAGCGGTCAAGAATGACCGCGGCCACAAGGGAGGCTCCGATCAACACGCTCACGGAGACGATGACTGTCATGGTCAATGCGAGGACTCGTAGAACCTTGTTCGGGGCAGGAAGGCGCAAAGCGAGAATCAGGAGCACCAGGGCGAGAATCAACGCCAGCACAGCAGGAATCGACGTGTAGCCGTCTGTTGTGCATCCGCGAGGAATCGCCGTAACAACCGACGCCAACCAATCTCGCGGCTGGTCGTAGAGAGCTACCGCAGCAAGAACGCAAGACGCAACGGCACCGCCGATCAGAAGTAGGTATCGCCGTGTGTCTCTCGCTGTTTGTTGCATGAGAAATGTCAAGCTACCGGATAGTCGTCGAGGTATTCGACTCATTGGCAGGCGGCGCCACCCAGGCGTGTTCGCGGAGCAGTAGGTCGTAGCTTGAGGTGTCGAGCAGTTCAACGCTACCCACCGTGCCATCGTCCTTGAGCGTTACATGCACAGCTACTGCTCCGAGAGCATCACCATTCGGTTCAAGCGTCGACCCGAGCGATGCCACATGTCGCGGAACAAGTTTCGTCCCTTCCGGAGGAACTACACCGGCAGGAACTGCTTCGGCTGGGAACCCACCGATCCAGGTGATCAAGCCGGGTACCTTATCCGTCGGCCCCCAGCCCATCACGGTCGTCATTCCTGTCGACCGCTCCGACTTGTCGATCAATGACCCACCTATGTACCCGACGTCCGCGAAGTCGATTCCAACCCAGTCGGCTTGGACGGACTCGGGTTCGTAGGTGATCTCGAAGATCCACCACCGCCAAGTATCGTCGATTCCAACCATCGCCTTTATCCCGTCTGGCACCGAGGCAAGGTCAAACGGAAGCTGGCGACGTTCAGGAGGTTGGTTGGCCCATGCCATGGCCATGTCCTCTCGATGTTGTTCAGCGAGGACCTGATCCGCGGACCTCAGGACCGCGTAGCGCCCCTCCGGCTCGACCGGTACGGAACTGTCCGCCTGGTCCATCACCCTCCGTCCATACGATTCAAGTTCCGCGGCAAGCTCGACGACCACTTGGATGGCACCCGCACCGTCGAAGGATGCAATTGCCAGGTCATCGACGATGGACTCCGGCGTTCCATCGACCGGTGAACCGGTGAGTTCGTCAACGATCACTACCGCGAACCATGCCCTTTCTTCTCCTTCGCCCCCCGCGAACAGTCTCCGGGTCAGCCCTACGGTGTACGACTGCCCTTGCTCCACGCCTTGCTGCTCCCACGAGGAGAATTCAAATACTTCTCCGACCGCTGGACTTTCGGGCGGGGCAACCGAACCATCCCTCAGTTCGTAGGCCGACCGTTCGTACAGCTGACGGGTCGCCACAGCGGACCAGGCGTCGGTTCCGGACAGGTGGCTTGCAACCGGGGCGACAATGTCCACGGTCATGATCGCGACGAATGAACTCTCGGCGAGCTGTGGCGGATACTCGTCGGCGGTACCCGCGCCCAAGGCGCCGAGAATCCGAGAGCCGACAACCGCTACGAACAATGCGGTGACCAGCAGGACGGGGATGGCAAACCGACGAAGCTGCTGGGTCATTCGTCCTCCGTCGGTTTCATCGGTTTACTCGACAACTTCAATGGCGATGTAGCCGTCGCGATCGGAATTGTCGGTCCCGGATGGTCCGGGTCCCGATGCGTGCACTGCAATTCTGTACCAACCGGGAGCAACGTCGGGAATGACAACCTCGAAGGCTCCTGGAATGGGTTTACCGATGGCGATCGAAGTCGTCGTCGCACCTGGGAATCCGGTGATGGTGTCACCGTCGAGCATGAGCACGTGGGTCTCCACCCATCCTGCCCGGGTCCAACATTGCCATTTTGCCCCCAAGTCCGTCAGACCCGAGTCGTCCTGGAGTGCGTCCTCCGTCAGGTCCACGGACGTAGGCGTTCCGATGCTCAAGACTGTTCGGCTCTCCCCGACAACCGGATTGTCGTTGATCGCAAGCGGGAAGTCTGCGAACGAATGGCGCTCGGGCTCAGGGGCGGACACACACCCGAAAGGGTTCGATGTCGTCGTGGTGGTGCTCGTCGGATCCA
>CAZDIQ010000080.1:0-9651 GCA_964505525.1 uncultured Acidimicrobiaceae bacterium
TCGTCGATGTCAGCTTGCTCGAGCTCGGGGTATGCCAAGAGGATCTCTTCGTCGCTGTATCCACGGCTGAGGTAGGACTGCACCGCGGTTACAGGAATCCGCGTGTCTGCGAGGACAGGCTTTGAGGCGAGGACGCCTCGGCGTTTCTCGATCCGGGACCTACCTATGCGGCGAGGGCGCTCAAGTGCCTTCATCGCTTGGCCGTGAAGTTCGTCCAGATCGATGCGCACGGTGACGTCCAACGTTTGACTGGGCTTCGACGAGCCCTCCCAAGTCCCATCGGGGTGCTGAAAGACAATCTCATCGTGGTCGATCCTGAAGGTGAGCTCGGACAGCGGTCGGGCGTAGCCATACTCCCTCAGGCGATCGGCGACTCTCCGAACGTGTTGGAGGCTGATGCTCGGGTGATTGACGAGGTCGGCTACGACCAAGAGTGTTGTCAGGTCGTTGATGTCGTAGAGCCGGATCCGTTTGCGTTGGGAGAGCTCGCGATCAACGGTCGGTCTGACAAGCGCAGTCCTTTCCCAGTAGTGGAGGCGCTGTGGCGAGATTCCAGCAATCGCTGCGGCATCGGTCGCGCGAACCATCGTTGAGGTCGGAGACAAGTCGGGCTCCTTTCGTTTGCAGGATACGTTGGTTGGCAACTCGTTTGAAGAACCTCGATGCGCTGCCTGAATCCGGACTTGGGGTCGTCGTTGGCGCGTTACGCTCTCTCTTTGTGTCCGCACCTCTTGCTGCACTGCTCGAACGATGGCGTCCCGCGCTCGATCCGCCGGTTCCGGGGCGGTTCGTCGTGCCTCCAGCCGTTCGATCCATCGTGGCAGCCGGTGCCCTGCGGAACTCCAAGCGGTCGATCCTTGTCGTGGTCGCAGGCGAGCGCGAGGCCGAGGAATTGGCCGAGGACATCGAGTTGTTCACCGATCGCGTCCATCACCTTCCTGCATGGGAGACACTCCCGTTCGAGCATGTGTCACCCAACATCGTCACGATGGGCAAGCGGGTCGTCGCACGCCATGCGCTCGCAGGTGGACAACCGAGCATCGTGGTGGCGTCGGTCAGGGCGGTCACCCAACGGATAGCCCCGACGGCGCTTTCACCCATCGAGCTTGTCGAAGGAACGGAGGTGCCGTTCGACGATCTCATCGTGAGCATCGTCGAGCACGGCTACTCCCGAGTCGACAGGACCGAGACCCGCGGCGACTTCTCCGTCCGTGGAGGCATCATCGACATCTACCCACCCGATGCCGATTCGCCGTACCGGCTCGACTTCTGGGGCGACTCACTCGAGGAGATCCGATCGTTTGCCGTCGGAACCCAGCGCTCCGACGAACGCGTCGAGCGAGTAGCGGTCTTCCCCGCGAGGGAGATGCTGCTCGACGACCGGATCCGTTCGCGGGCGATCGAACTTCGCACGGATGCTCCGTGGGCGTCCGACACGTGGGATCGCATCTCTGAGGGCATCACCTTCCAGGGCATGGAGTCATGGCTTCCGTGGCTTGCGGCGCCCCGCACCGTCGTCGACGATTCGGACGCCACGGTGTTCGTCTTCGATCCTGTGCGGTGTGCGGAACGTGCGCTCGACCTCATCAAGGAGGAGTCCGACCTTGCAGGAGCGCTCTCGGGGACGTGGGGCGACCAAGGGCCCGACGCGGGCGAACACCCACCTCTCTACCTACCGCTCGACCTCGAGTCCGTGGCCGATCGTGTGCTCTTGGGACCTCCCCATGCCGCTGGCCCCGGTGACGACGGCTACTCGATCGGCACCCTCGACGGGATCCCCGGTGACCCCGAATCCATGGCGGCGGCGATCAACTCCTGGCGGAACCGAGATGTGTCGATCATCGTCGCCATGGATGGCGAGGCCGCGGCCGAGCGGGTCAGTCGACTGCTCGGAGAGTCAGGTGCCGATCTCCCCGTCGTTGAGACGGTGGACAAGGTCCGTCCCGCGGTGACCTCGACCGGCATCCACGCCGGATTTGTCCTACCCGCAGTCGGATTCGGTGTGGTGGGTGAGCATGAACTCGCGGGTCGGCGCCGTGCACACCGTCGGGTCGGGCGTGGCACCCGCAAAGCAACGCCCGATGCGTACCGGGACCTGACCGAGGGTGACTTCCTCGTCCACCACCACCACGGAATCGGGCGGTTCGCCGGTCTTGTGCACCGTGAGATCGCGGGGATCGAGCGGGACTATCTCCTCGTCGAGTACGCGGGTGAGGATCGGCTCTACGTTCCGACCGACCAGCTCGCCGCAGTCACCCGGTACATGGGTGGCGAATCCCCACGCCTGTCGCGGATGGGAGGTTCGGACTGGACACAGACCCGCACGAGGATCCGCAAGGAGGTTGCGGTTGTCGCCGACCAGGTCGTCGAGCTGCACCGCAAGCGAGCAGCAGCAACCGGCTTCGCCTTCCCTCCCGATACCCCGTGGCAGACCGAGTTCGAGGCAGCGTTCCCATACGAGGAGACACCCGATCAGATCACCGCCATCGCAGACGTGAAGGCCGACATGGAGTCCGATCGCCCGATGGACAGACTCATCTTCGGCGACGTCGGATACGGAAAGACCGAAGTCGCGATCCGGGCGATGTTCAAGGCCGTGCAGGGCGGCAAACAGGCAGCGATGTTGGTGCCGACAACCCTGTTGGCACAACAGCACTTTGCGAACTTCGAGGAGCGCTACGCGCCGTACCCGGTCCGTGTCGAGATGCTCTCGCGTTTCCTCACACCCGCACAGCAGCGCAGCGTCGTCGCCGGGCTCAGGGACGGAACGGTCGACATCGTCGTCGGGACGCATCGTCTGTTGTCCGCCGACACGGTCTTCAAGGATCTCGGGCTCGTCGTCGTCGACGAGGAGCAGCGTTTCGGGGTGATGGCCAAGGATGCATTGCGTGAACTGCGCACCAGCGTCGACGTGCTCACCCTGACGGCGACCCCGATTCCCAGGACCCTTGAGATGGCACTGACCGGTATCCGGGACGTGAGCAACATCAGGACGGCGCCCGAGGACCGCCACCCGATCCTCACCTACGTGGGGCCGTACGACGAGAAGGCCGTGTCGGCGGCGATCCGGCGCGAGATGCTGCGCGAAGGTCAGGTCTATGTCGTGCACAACCGGATCCAGTCGATCGACCACGCCGTCGCCCGTCTTCGCGAACTCGTGCCTGACGCCCGGTACGCGGTCGCACACGGCCAGATGAGTGAGCCGCAACTCGAGCAGGTCATGTTCGACTTCTGGAATCACGAGTCCGACGTTCTCGTTGCGACGACCATCATCGAGTCGGGGCTCGACGTGCCACTCGTGAACACACTCATCGTGGATCGCTCGGACCGGCTCGGTCTTGCCCAGTTGTATCAGCTGCGCGGGCGGGTCGGGCGTTCGAGTCAGCGGGCGTACGCATATCTCTTCCACCCGACGGATGAACGCCTCGGGGAGAACGCCTATCGGCGGCTCGAAGCGATCGGGCAGTTCAGTGATCTCGGCAGCGGATTCGAACTCGCCATGCGCGACCTCGAGATCAGAGGTGCGGGAAGCATCCTGTCCGAGACCCAGTCGGGTCACATCGCCGCGGTCGGATTCGACCTGTACACGGAGCTTGTGGCGGATGCGGTGAAGGAGTTGAAGGGCGAGGAACCCGAGCCCGAGGTCGAGCCCATCAGGATCGACATCATGGTCGATGCCCATCTGCCTGAGGACTATGCGCCCGGCGTCGAATCGAGACTCGAGGCGTACCGCAGGCTTGCGGCGACGAGGACGAACGAGGAGGTGGACGATGTCGTTGCCGAGTGGGAGGACCGGTTCGGCGAGTTGCCCGCGAACGCGCGGTCGCTCATCGCGGTTGCTCGTCTGAGGGTCGAGGCGCTCAGGATCGGTGCGACCGAGATCGTCCAGAATCGGCGGGAGGTCCGGATTGCGCCTGTCACGCTCAAGGCATCGCAGGAGGTCCGCTTGCAACGGATGGCACGAGGGTCGATCGTGCGAGGAGACACCCTGTTCCTGCGCACACCCGAGGGCGATCCGGCACAGGTCATTGCGGACTTCCTCCGTAGAATGTGGCCGGACGAACCCGAAGACGGTTAGGCAACACATGTCATCGATGAAGAAGATCGCCCTGCTCATGGTGGGGGCAGCGCTTGTCGCATCCGGATGTTCCTCTGCGTCCGTGGCTGCGACCGTCGATGAGATATCCATCGAGGAAGCGTCCGTGTTCAGTCTGGCCGGTCTCCCTCCAGACGATGGCCGGGTCGATGGCGGTGTGTTCCGCGAGTCGCTCACGTTCCTCGTGCTCCAATCGGCGCTGCTCGGAGCCGCGATGGACGACTACGGCATCCCGGATCTGTCGACCGATGAGGAACGAGATGCCTACCTCGCATCGGCCAGCCAAAGAGAACTCGAAGCCATATCGGCAGAAGTCGATGCCGGCGTGGCCCAAGGGCGCGATGTGGAAGCAGCCGAGAACTTCGTCGTTACCCAGATGGGTATCCGCACGATGGTGCGCGATGCGATCGTCCACGATGACGAGGTCCTCGAATCGGCGTGGGACAACGACCGCGATGCGCTCGTCACCGTTTGTGGCAGCCACATCCTCGTCGCGACCGAGGAGGAGGCCCTTGACGCCATCGACCGGATCAACTCCGGCGAGGACTTCGCCGCCGTTGCCGACGAGGTGAGTCTCGATGTGCAGTCGCCCGGTGGTGCTCTCCCGTGCCCGACACATGCCTTTGTGTTCGTTCCCGAGTTTGCCGAAGCCGTCTCGACCACCCCGATCGGTCAGCTTTCGGAGCCGTTCCAGACACGGTTCGGATTCCATGTCGTGCAGGTCGACTCTCGAGACAGCCCCGAATCGCTGGAGCAGCTGAAGTCCGACCCTGAGCGGTGGCTCCCCATCCAGCTGATCGACAGGGAATACTCCGCATGGCTCGACAGTGCCGTGGGGCGGGCCACCGTTTGGATCCGCAGTCAGATCGGTGCATGGAGTGCACAACTGAATGTGGTGACGCCTCCACCCGATTCCCCTTGAGCTCGATCGCCGTCATCGGCCTCGGTCCTGCCGGGCTCGGACTCGTGGGTGAGATCGGGCAAGGGATGCTCGTCGATCCGGACACGACCGTCGTCGTGCGGACCGTGAAGCACCCCGCAGCCGAGGAACTCGCATCGATCAGGGAGCTGACCGCATGCGACGACCTGTATGAGTCGCTCGAAAGCTTCGACGCGGTGTACCGGGCCATCGTCGACCGTGTCCTCGCTGCTGCCGACACGGGGGATGTCGTGTACGCCGTTCCTGGGAGTCCCGTCGTGGGGGAGCGTGCAGTGCCCCTCCTCAGGGCGGCAGCGAACGAGCGCAACATTCCGTTCCGAATCGTGCCGAGCCTCTCCTTTCTCGACCTTGCCTATGAAACCGTGGGTCTCGATCCGATCGCCGACGGACTCCAGGTGGTCGATGCGAGAGACCTCCCCGACCCACTGCCATTCCACCTGCCGACGATCATCACCCAGGTCGATTCACCTCTGCGCGCAGCCGAGGTCTCGGTCGCCCTTGGGCGCACGCTCGACCCGAACCATCCGATCACGATCCTCGATCGGCTCGGTGATGCTGACGAGGTCGACGAACGCACTACGGTGGGAGCCCTTGCGGTGTACCCCGCAGGTGACCGCACATCCGTGTACGTCAATCGGACGTCCTCCGGAGTCCTCGGACTCATCGAGATCAACCGGATCCTGCGCGTCGAATGTCCGTGGGATCGTGAACAGACCCATCACTCGCTGATCTCGCACCTCATCGAGGAGGTGTACGAGACGGTGGACGCCATCGGGAACCTTCCCCCGGATGCACCGGCAGGGGACCCGGATTTCGGGGCGTATGCCGAGGTGGAGGAGGAACTCGGGGATGTCCTGCTCCAGGTGGTGTTCCATGCCACGCTCGCATCCGAAACAGGTGCCTTCGACCTTGACGAGGTGGCGGAGTCGATCCGCAGGAAGTTGGTGGACAGACACCCGCATGTCTTCGGCGATGTCGTCGTCAGCGGGGCGGACGAGGTGCGAGCCAACTGGGAGCAGATCAAGCAGGACGAGAAGCAGCGCGACAGTCTCATGGACGATATCCCGCACAGCATGCCCGGATTGGCACGTGCGATGAAGGTGCAGAAACGCGTCTCTGGTGTCGGGTTCGACTGGGACGATCCCGAGGAGGTCATCGAGGTCCTCAAGGGCGAGATCGAGGAGCTTGTCCTCGCCGACGATGCGGCCAAGCGGACCCATGAGCTCGGCGATGTGTTCTTCAGTGCCATCAATCTTGCGCGACATCTCGATGTTGACCCCGAGATCGCACTCAGGGCAAGCGTCGATCGATTCAGCGACCGATTCAGATTCGTCGAGGCCGACATCGCCAGCCAGGGGCTCGATGTCGCAGGTGCCTCGGATGCGCAACTCGATGCCGCGTGGGAGCGTGCGAAGGCGGCGACGGGTCATACCGACACCGAGCCCGGGGAGGCAAAGCAATGACCAAGCACCCACACGGTCTACCCTCGACCAGATCATGACACGATTCAATACGAACATCACGAAGGTCCATGCACGGGAGGTTCTCGATTCGCGCGGGAACCCGACCGTCGAAGCCGAGGTCACCCTTGCAGGTGGGGGATTCGGGCGAGCAATCGTCCCATCCGGAGCCTCCACAGGCGCGCTCGAGGCGGTGGAACTCAGGGACGGCGGCAAGCGATATCTCGGCAGAGGGGTCCTGAACGCCGTTGCCAACGTCAACGACACCATCGCCCCGAATGTCATCGGACTCGACGCAACCCGTCAGCAGACGATCGACCAGATCATGCTTGATCTCGATGGAACACCGAACAAGGCGAATCTCGGGGCGAACGCCATCTTGGCCGTCTCGTTGGCCACGGCGTGCGCTGGCGCAGATGGCGTCGGCCTTCCCACCTACCGATTTCTCGGCGGATCCGCGGCCCGGGTGTTGCCGACACCGGGTTTCAACGTTGTCAACGGCGGTGCCCATGCAAACAATTCGATCGATACCCAGGAGTTCATGATCGTCCCCGGAGGACTCCCGTCCTTCCGTGAGGCTTTGCGTGCGGGCGTCGAGGCATACCACGCCCTCAAGGCAGTGCTCGTGGAGCGCGGTCTGTCGACCAATGTGGGGGATGAGGGTGGCTTCGCCCCTGACCTCGGGAGTGACCGTGAGGTGCTCGAAATGCTCACCGAGGCAATCGAACGTGCTGGTTACGTTCCCGGCGAACACATTTCGATCGCACTCGACGTGGCGGCGAGCGAGTTGTACTCGGACGGGCAGTACGAGTTGTCGGGTACTTCCCTCGATTCCGATGCGATGGTCGGCTATCTCGAGGGACTGGTCAACGACTATCCGATCGTATCGATTGAGGATCCGCTCGATGAAGGCGACTGGGACGGGTGGGCGACCCTGACGCGTCGGCTCGGGTCCAAGGTGCAGCTTGTCGGCGATGATCTGCTCGTCACCAACGTCGACCTTCTGCACAAGGCGATCGATCTCGGCGTCGCCAATGCGATCCTGATCAAGGTCAATCAGATCGGCTCACTGTCTGAGACGCTCAGCACCATGAACCTCGCGGAGCGGTCCTCGTATGGCGCGATGATGAGCCACCGGTCGGGTGAGACGGAGGACTCCTTCATCGCACACCTGGCTGTCGCCACGGGCACCGGCCAGATCAAGACGGGGGCACCGGCGAGAGGCGAGCGCACTGCAAAGTTCAACGAATTGCTTCGCATTGAAGAGGATCTCGGCAATGATGCTCGGTATGCCGGCTGGGATCGATTCCGAAAGTTCGTATGACCGACACCCTGGAACGACACGAAGAGGCGGTCGAAGAACCGCCCCGAAAGCGTAGGAGACGCTCCCGATGGCGCAGCGTGCTGATCCTCACGCTGTTCGTCAGTTTCGGACTCGTGGTCTCTGGTGTCCTCCCCGTCCAGCAATATCTCGGTCGTGAGAATCAGGTCAATGCTGCCCGAGCACGGCTCGCCGAACTCGAGGCCCAGAACGCTCTGATTGCCGCCGATGTCGACGCGCTGCAGTCGGACGAGGAAATCGAACGGATCGCACGCGAACAATACGGGTTCGTTCGTGAAGGCGAGATCGGCTACGTCGTCATCGTGCCCGACGCCGACGACGGCTCCCAGATCGGCTCTGCACCCGAACCGGTCACAGCGGCGCAACCACAGCGTGGATTCCTGTCACGGATCTGGAGTTTCATCACGGGTGGCGACGTCGTCGACGATGGATGACCGTGCGGTCGTAGCGGTCCAGATCGGTCGACCACCACGGTCAAAGGTCGTCGTGCGGACCCGATGTCATCTCGATCTGCCGGTTGTGATCGATGTGCCACCGATCCTCGACGACGGCACCCCGTTCCCCACGACCCATTGGCTGACTTGTCCCCTTGCCACCATCCGTATCTCGCGGATCGAGGCGGCAGGCGGTGTCCGCGACGCGGATGAGCTGATCGCCACCGACCCGATAGTCGCAGCGTCCTTCGCCGACGCAATGGAGAGGTATGAGTCCCACCGCGATCGACTGCTCCCCGAGGGTTGGGACGGACCCTCGCCTTCCGGTGGGATCGCAGGCTCCTCGGGTGGAGTGAAGTGTCTCCACGCGCAATACGCCGACACGGCAGCGGGCAACGACAACCCGATAGGGGAGGACGTCGCCGCAAGGGTCGAACCGCTCGGATGCCTTGTGCCGTGTGTCGTGGATACCCCCGAGGGACCCGCGAGCAACGGTGCGTGGGTGGAACCGGCATGAATGTCGGTGCGGTCGACATCGGCAGCAACTCGATGCGGCTGCTGATCGTCGATGCGAACGGTCGAGAGATTGTGAGAGTCTCGGAGGTCACCGGTCTCGGGACCGGTGTGGACGCCACACGCGCATTCGACCCGGTGCGAGTGGAGGCGACGCTCGAGGTCATGGACCGGTTCGCCGCGTTGATGGACGCACACGACGCAACGGTTCGGGTAGCGGTGGCGACCTCGGCCACCCGGGACGCCCGCAATGGCGGCGAGTTCGTCGCTGCAGTGGGGGAGCGCATCAAGGTCGTGCCTGAGGTGATCAGCGGGGAGACGGAGGCACGGCTGTCGTTCTTGGGGGCCACGGGTGGGGGAGCTATCGGTCCGTGTGTCGTGGTCGACATCGGCGGGGGGTCGACCGAGTTCATCGTCGGGGATGCCGCTCCGAGGTTGGCTCGCAGTATCGATATCGGATCGGTGCGTCTGACGGACCGCATGCTGCCAGACCGGCCGGCGACACGTTCACAACTCGATGCGGCAACCGCACATGTCGAGGGCCTGTTCTCGGATCTCGATATCGATGCCGGGTTACCGGTCATCGGCGTTGCCGGGACGTTCACGAGTATCGCCGCCATCGTCCTCGGCCTCGATGTCTACGACCGATCGATCGTCGACGGGTCGTCCGTGTCCGTCGATGAGATTCGCTCGGTTGTCGATCGTCTCGCAGGATTGACCGTGGACGAGACCGCCGCCATCCCGTCACTCCAGCAGAATCGTGCCCCCGTGATCCTCGCCGGAGCGGTCATAGCGCACGTGGCACTCACCGCGGTCGGAGCCGACCGTGTGACGATCAGCGAATCTGATTTGTTGGATAGCGTTGC
>CAZDIQ010000081.1:0-9445 GCA_964505525.1 uncultured Acidimicrobiaceae bacterium
ACCGTCAGGCGTTCGAGGGTCACGCGGTGGGTGGCTTCCGGCTGGGTCTTGAGCGTCAGGTCTGCCTTCGCCAGTGCTCGGACACAGTCCGCAAGGGCTCGGCCGTTCGCCCGGGTGCGGGATTCCCATACCTTCTTCGTGGCATACGACCGCGGGTTGCCACCCGCCCAGCGCGCGAACGTGTCGTAGTCGGGGGCAACGGCTGCGAGGGACCGCTTCCTGACCTCGCTCTCGAGATACGCAAGGAGAACGAGTGGGTGGTTGTGTTGGAGAAAGTCGGCAAGCCGTCTGAGCGCCTCGGCGTGGTTTCCTCCCATGATCGCGTCACCGAGGAACCACATCGGCTCATCGGGACGATTGTCGAAATGGGTCCTGATGGCCTCTGCCTCGATCACCCCTCCCGAGACCGCCAATTGATCGATTGCTCGTTGGAGGGCGGCGGTGTCGGCACCGAAGTGTTTGATCAGTTCGTCACGTGCGGACTGATCGATGCGCAGACCGTTGTCCTTTGCGTATTGCGAAATGAACTGGGCCGCATCCCTCCCGGTCATGGACTTGAAGTCGAGAACCTCACCGCTGGCCTTGATCGCCTTGGCGAGACCGGCAGGCATCGTCCCTGATGCAGCGAAGACGGCAACCGCTTGCTCGGGGTCGGCGCTCGCGAGCATCTCGATGATGGCATCGACCTCGGCCTTGAGGAGGTTCTGGGCGTCCATGACGAGGACTCCCGTTTGCCCACCGAACAGTGAACCTGACTGGAGGGCGGGGACGATTGCAAGGACCTGGTCCCGCAAGGTGGTGGAATCGTCGGAGGATCCTGCACCCCTCGCCGGAACATCGATGCGGGTGGGATCCTCGACTCCGGCTTCGGAAAACGCTCGGGCGGCCACTGCCATCATGCGCTCGCGGTCACCCGCTCCCGCATCTCTTGGTCCTGTGACTGCAATCCAACCCATGCCTGCACACTATCGCTCGTGCGTGGGATGCGTGGCGCAGCGGGGTTACCCCGACAGGACGATTTCGATGTCCCCGTCCGTGGCAGTGCTCGCGATCTCGGCTCCCGAGTCCTCGAGGAGCGAGACGATCGTCGGATGCGGGTGACCGTAGCGGTTCGGACCGTAGGAGAGAATCGCTCGCGCACCGAGCGTGTCGGACAACCACCTGGGATCCGTCGTTGCAGACCCGTGGTGCGGAACCACCATCACATCCGGTCGTAGAGGTGGGAGCTCGTTCTGACCGACCGCCTCGATGTCTCCCGGTAACAGCACCGAGACCTCGGTGCGAACGAACAGAACCAGCGAACCGTCATTGGTGGACGCGAACCTCCGGCTCGGGGACAGGACATCGAGGACGATGGTGCCGACCCGTATCCGGTCTCCCGCCCGCGCCGTCGTGACATGGACACCGGCTTCCGTCGCCGCCGCGACCAGGTCGATGTCGGAGCTGAAGGCGCTGACGATCAATCGTCCGGCGTTCGAAGTCCGCACGATCTCGGTAAGGCCTCCTGCGTGGTCATTGTCCCCGTGGGATACGACGACCGTTCCCACCGACCGCACACCATGGCGCCTCAGAGCCCGGTCGAGCACCCGTGGGTCCGACCCACCATCGAACAGCAGGGATTCGCCCGACGGATCCTGGATCAAGATGGCGTCCCCCTGCCCGACATCGAGGACCGTGAGGAGCGGATCGGCGGGCCACCCCGATCCACCCGAGAGCAACACCACGGCACACACGAACCCGCCGGCAAGGGCAATCGGCCGGGTGATCCTGAAGAACACAGCGGCAAGAATGAGGGTGCACACGACGACGCCGGGGATTCCGAGCTGCGGTCCGTGCGCTGCCACCTCGGCGACCCAAAGCACGAAGGACGCGCCCAATCGAGCGACAACGGCGGCGGGAGCGAACACGACACCCAACGCACCCACGACCGTGGACACCGCGATGATCGGGGCAACGACGACGTTCGTGACGGGTGCGAGGAGAGGTACGGTGCCGAAGACTGCAAGTAACAGCGGAGCCACTGCGACCTGGGCGCCCAGTGTCGTGAACAACGGGATGAACACCCAACGTGGACGCCGCCCCTTCGCAAACGCGAGCCCGGTGAGCACGCCAGCCGTGGCAAGGACAGACAGTTGGAATCCGACCTCGCCGATGAGTTGACCCGACATGAGGATCAGGAAGGTGACCGCGGTACCGAGCGCCATCCATGGATCGACGGGAACACCGATCCATCCACCGACGAGGGGAACAGCTGCCATGACGGACGCTCGCATCACGGACGACTCCCACCGCGTGACCACGGCAAAGATCCACAAACCGACACCGCCCACCAGAACCCTCACCTGCGGGTGCATCGATATGGGTGCAGTCACGAACCACCAGACGGCAAGGAACAACGCAACATTGCTCCCGCTCACGGCGACGAAATGGGACAGACCCGCCAATCTCAGGTTCTCCTGATCGGTGACCCGCATGTGATCGGTGTCCCCAGTGAGAAACCCGGACAAGAGTCCGTCCGGACGGTAAGTGCCGTCGTACCGGTTCGTCACGGCCGATCGGATGGCGTTCCCGGAAACCATGATCGGATTGCTCGGTGCAAGGGCCCCACCGAACCCGTCGACGGTCAGCGTTCCCGCGACCAGCTCGCCGCGGACCCATCGGGCGCCACTGGTCATCGTCCCCGTCGCCGACACGAGGGATCCCACCCTGAGTCGATCCGGGAGATCGCGCACGGCAACGCGTGGCCCGTCCCACCGTTGGCCATCGATGGAACGAATCTGGCCGACGGCGAGTCCCCACGATGATGACGAGGCTTCCTCCGCCACGACGAAGATGACCTCGACACGACCATGTGGCAGTTCACTTGTCGCGACCGCATCAAGGCGCGACTGTACGACGAGACCTGATCCGAATCCGAGCAGACAGAAACCCACGAGCACCCACGACCACTTGGGCAGACGGACCGTCACAACCACCGACGTGACGATTGCGATGACCAGGGCGACGCGCGAACCCATACCGATCGCGACGCCCATCCACGCGAAGGCCGCCACACCGACGCACCAGCGGCCAGGGACACCCGGTAGGTACTTCACGGTTGCTCGACGAAGTCTCGGATGGCCGCAAGCTTCGATTCACCTATGCCCGGTACGCCGAGCAGGTCTTCGATCGTTGCGAAGGGACCATGGTGATCGCGATAGCTTGCGATACGTTCGGCCAGCACGGGACCTACGCCCGGCAGCGCTTCGAGTTGCTGCGGCGACGCCGTGTTGATGTCGAACCGGCTCGATGCGGGGGATGCGTCCGACGCCCCACCCACACCGGCACGCGGTATCACGATGTGCTCGCCGTCGCGAACGGTGGCTGCAAGGTTGACTCCACCGAGGTCAGCGTCCGGGGTCGCACCGCCAGCCGCGAGAATCACGTCGGCGATGCGGGCATCCGGTGGCACGGTGACGACACCGGGCGAGACCACACTCCCTGAGACGTGGACCGTGATCGTCGGGTCGTACCCGGAATGGTCAACTTCCCCCGCGGTGGCTGAAACAGGCGTCGGTATGGGGCCGGACCCGAGTCCGAACCACAAGGCACCCCCGACCAGCACGAGGACACCGATCCCCACCGATGTGACCGACAGACTTGCTGCACGCGGCGCCATACATCCCCAACCGCCACCGCGTCAAGGGCATCAATACCGGAATCTGGCCCCGGATGGAAGGGGTCTGGGGAGGGATGATGGATTGTGGATGATGGCATCAGAGGACAGATGACAGAGGACAGATGACAGAACCCGCTCCGCTATCCGCATTTCCGACTCCACCGATCCATGATCCACAATCCACAATCCTTCTGCGTTGACAATCGCAGACTTTCAGCTGTCGACCCAAGGCCGCTGCCTAAACCATCCCGACCAGCGCATGAATCACCGCGTTCAGAGTTCCACTCTCGAGTTCTTCGAGTTGGAGCTCGAGCCAATCGAGTACCTCGGGACCCCACACGAGGAAGAACGCTGCGAGCAGGTTCACGCCGGCGTGCAGCGGGATCGCAAGCGACAGATCACCCCGTGTCATGGCCGCCCAACCGAGGACGATACCGATGATGAAGAGTCCGGGGACAGCGGCCCTGGCGTTCCAATCGACGAGGTGGATACACGCGAAGATCGCGGCGCTGACGACAATCGTCGGCCACTTGCCCATGAACCGGTTCAGCCATGACATCAGCATCCCGCGGTACAGGATCTCCTCCACGATCGGAGCGAGGATCGCAACCGACACGAAGATCAGCAAGATCTCGAGCGTGGTCTCGGTGTCGCCCGCCACACCAGCCACACCTTGTTCGGGTGGTCCCTCAGGAAACAGTGCATCGACGAGAGGGATGGTGACCATCGCAGCGAAGAGCTGGAGTCCCATCCCCGCGAAGATCGCCCACCAGTCCTTCCCGCGCAGCACAAGCCCGACGTCCGCCACAAGGGAACCCGACGACCGGCGCGAGTAGATGGACACGACGAGCAGGGAACCGACCGTCTGCCCGAAGAAAACGAGCGAGAACGGGATCGGATCCGTCAGTTCGGCACCACCGGCGGCGAGGAACACCGCAACGACATTCGCTCCCGTGAACCCGGAAATGAACACGAGGACGATCCAGCCGAACATGGCGCCGCTCGAGACTCGCTGCACGGGAACGGGGAGGTATCCCGCAGGTGGAGGCGGACCTTGGACCGTCATACCGGGCCTCGCCGGTTCGCCTTTCCGGCGTTGTAGGCGGCTATCTCGTATGAAATGGATCGGTACGCAGCGTCGTGGGATGCGCCCAACAATCGGAACCGGAGATACTCGCCGATGTAGCTGGGGAGGAAGGTGTAGCGGTCCTCCCGCCATTGAACCGTGTGCACCAACTCGTGGGCGACAAGGTCGGGCTTTTCACCAGCCATGACGGCACGGAAGTCATCGGCTCGGACAAAGACGGTCGGTCCGAGCGTGATGGCGCTCGCCCGACCTCCGAGGATGGCCTCCATCCAAGACGGCATCGGCTTGAACACGACCGAGCCGAATTCGGTCGGGTCGATGTCCAGAGCGGAGAGCTCGATGACCTCGCGCGCTGAGGCCATTACACCACGAGGCTTACGATGTTCGGAAGCTTCGCAATGACCTTCCGCGGTTCTGCCCCGCCGGTGTGCGCGAGAACCCTTCGGGATGACATGGCGAGAGCAACAGCTTGGTCCTGTGTTATTGCGACCGGGACGACGATGCGGTCCCTGACCTTGCCGTTGACCTGGACGACCATCGTCGCTGTGTCGACGGCGGTCAGCTCGCGGTCGAAGTCCGGCCAACCGGCAACCACGACCGAATCCTCATGTCCCATCATGTGCCAGAGCTCCTCGGCGATGTGGGGAGCGAACGGCGACAGCAATCGCACCATCACATCAGCGACATCGGACGGGACCTTCTCGAGCGGTACGAGCGCGTTGTTGAGCTCGAAGAGCCGTGCAACCGCCGTGTTGAAGTGAAGGTTCTCCATGTCCTTGGTCACCGACTCGATCGTGCGGTGCAACAACACCTGCAGGTCACCCGTCGCCACGTCGTCCGAGATCAGCATCTCGCCTTCGTCGTCGACCATGTTGCGCCAGAGTCGTTGGAGGAACCGGTGCACGCCGACGATGTCCCTCGTCGACCAGGGTCGTGACGCATCGAGAGGTCCCATGAACATCTCGTACAGCCTGAGCGTGTCGACTCCGAACTCCTCGAAGATCTCGTCGGGACTGACGCCGTTCTTGAGCGACTTGCCCATCTTCCCGTGGACCCTTGTGACGGGTTCACCGTCGAATTCCGGTCCGTCACCCGTTTCCACGACCTCATCGGCAGGTACATACATGCCGCGGGAATCCTGGAAGGCGTCGGCGAGGATGTATCCCTGATTGAACAGCCTCCCGAACGGTTCCTTGGTCCCGATGTAGCCGAGGTCATTGAGAACCTTGTGCCAGAACCGGGCATACAACAGGTGAAGGACCGCGTGCTCGACTCCCCCGACGTACAGATCCACACCCGTGTCGCTCATCCAATACCGTTCGGCCCCCTCGCCCACGAACCGATCGTCATTGTGCGGGTCGAGGTAGCGCAGGTAGTACCAACACGACCCTGCCCACTGGGGCATCGTGTTGAGTTCGCGTCGGTACGTCACCCCGTCGACATCGACCAGCTTCCACGAGTCATCAGCCTTGGCAAGAGACGGGGTGGGTTCGGCGTTCTCGTCCGCAGAGGCGTTCGGGGCGTAGTCGTCGATCTCGGGAAGGCGGAGGGGAAGCTGGTCCTCGGGGACCGCCATCAACTCACCATTCGGACCGTGCAGGATCGGAATCGGCTCCCCCCAGTACCGCTGGCGGGAGAACAACCAATCGCGCAGCTTGTAGGTGACCGTCCCCTTCCCAGCTCCGTTGTTCTCGAACCAATGGATGATCCTGACCTTGGCGTCCTCGACGCCGAGGCCGTCGAGGAACCCGCTGTTCACCGCCGGGCCGGGTCCGGTGTAGGCGTCGCCGTCGAAGTCCTTCGGGGGTTGGACGGTCCTGATGATCGGCAGGTCGAACATCTGTGCGAAGTCCCAGTCCCGTTGATCCTGACCGGGCACAGCCATGATGGCGCCGGTGCCGTATCCCATGAGCACGTAGTCCGCGATGAAGATCGGGATGAGCTCACCGTTGAGGGGGTTGTGTGCGAACGCACCGGTGAACACGCCGGTTTTCTCGCGATCTTCGATCTGGCGCTCGAGATCGGATTTCCGTGACGCCGCCAAGCGATACGCCTCGACGGCGGTCTTGGGGTCATCGATGCCGAGCGTCCATGACGGTTTCGTCCCGTCCGGCCACACATCGGGTGTGATTTCGTCCACCTGGGGATGCTCGGGGGCCATGACCATGTAGGTCGCACCGAAGATCGTGTCAGGGCGCGTTGTGAAGACCCGCATCGGTGTGTGGCCCTCGATGTCGAAGACGATCTCGGCACCCTCGGACCGCCCGATCCAGTTGCGCTGCATGGTGACGACGCTGTCGGGCCACTCGACGTCCTCGAGATCGTCAAGCAACCGGTCCGCATACGCCGTGATCCGGAGCATCCATTGCCTGAGCGGGCGGCGATAGACAGGGAAGTCTCCCCGGTCCGAGCGACCCTCGGGCGTCACCTCTTCGTTGGCAAGAACCGTCCCGAGGCCGGGACACCAGTTGACGGGGACCTCGTCGATGTATGCAAGCCGCTGGCTGTCGAGGTAGGCCGCACGATCAGGACCGTCGAGGTTCATCCATGCCGCGCCGTCCGCATCACGCTCGCCGGCCTCGAGTTCGGCGACAAGATCCGAGATGGGTCTCGCCTTCTGGCGACTCGCATCGAACCACGAATCGAACAGTTTCAGGAAGATCCATTGGGTCCACTTGTAGTAGTCGGGATCCGTCGTTGCGAAGGAGCGGTCCCAGTCGTACGAGAAGCCGAAGGCCTTCAGTTGTCTGCGGTAGTTCTCGACGTTGCGGTCGGTCGTCGCCTTCGGGTGAACGCCGGTCTCGACTGCGAACTGCTCTGCCGGCAGCCCGAACGCGTCGAAACCCATGGGGTGCAGGACATTGGCACCCCGCATCCGATGGAACCGGGCGAAGATGTCGGTCCCGATGTAGCCAAGAGGATGTCCGACGTGCAGACCCGAACCCGACGGGTACGGGAACATGTCGAGGATGTAGATCTTCGGCTTGTCCGCGTCGAACCCGGGGTCACCCGGATTGGGGACGCGATACAGCCCGTCGGCGGCCCATGTGTCCTGCCAACGCTGCTCGATCTCTCGGAAGTCGTACGACGCCATCGCTCTCCTGTCGAGCGCAAGCGTAACGCGTTCGACTCGCACTACAGAATTCACGGGAATTTTACGGATCAGCGGCCGAGGTCGTGGTCGGTCTGGGTGACGCGCGACCGGATCGTGAAGGCGGAGTTGCCCGAAAGGATCCCTCCGCGGCCGAACAGGCGTCCGCCTTCCCAATTCGACAGGCCGAGTTCGGGCTGATTGAGGGCGTACTGTCCGTCCACCCACCGTGTGAACCCGTTGCCGACGAACGGGGCATCGACCCCGGCAAAGAACGCATCCACTTCCGCAGGGTCATCGGAGATCATCGATGCCACGAACCGCGGGCTGTACCTGTTGAACCAGCCAACGGCTTGCGCCGCGTTCTCGACCACAGCGACCGTTACCTCGGGACTTCCCTCCCACTCCCATTCGCGCCCGAGTTCTGCTTCATCGATAGGCTCGGCCATGGGTTCGTCGACGTCCCCATCTGCCCGCGAAATTGCAACCGTCGACTGGAACCAGTCGGCCGGCACGTCGCCGATGCTGTCGCGGAGTACGTGGAGTTTGGGGTTGGTCCCAAGTCGTCGACCTGCCCGTTCGAGGGCGTGGAGGAACACCGGCATCAGGTCCTCGACGCGCGAGCGCGGGATGCACACCGTGTTGAGCGTGTTGCACACCTTGCGGTCGAGGGAGTGATACACGGCCGCTGCAAATCGCTGCTCGTCGGCTCGTTCACCAGCCACGATCCATGCACCCCCTGTGCCGTGGAGGCTGACCGGAGTGCCAGCCTGCCGTGCGACCGCACCGAGGAGCGTCGTTGCAGGCCCCGATCCTCTGGCAACCGCCAAACCGAGTCTTGGGTCGCTCATCATGGCGATGCCCGCTTCTCGCGCGGCGCTGGCGACCAGCGAAACCGAACCGGCGGGCAGGCCGGACGCTGCGATAGCTGGGTCGAGGGCGTGATCGACGATCGCCCTGGCCGTGTTCAGAGCGTCGGATCCGATCCGCATGACCACCGTGTTCCCTCCTCTGAGGACGCCGGTCGCGTCGGCAAAGACGTTCGGTCGACCCTCGAACACGAATCCGATGACCCCGAGCCCATCGACGACCTGCTCGAGCTTCCAACCCTCGTGTTCGACCGTATCGACCACCTGCCCGCGTCGCGACGGCGCCTCCGCCCAGCTTCGCAGACCTTCGATCATCCCCTGTCTTGTGGATTCGTCGAGCACGAGCCGCGTGACCGTCCGACCGCCGTCCCGTGCCCGCTCGACATCGCTGGCGTTGGCATCAGCGATCGGACCGAACACATCGTCATCCCCGAGCGCATCGGCGAATCGGTGGTAGAAGTCCGTGATCGCATTGTCCGGGACCCCGCCCATGGCATCGAACGCCACCACGGCACTCGACACCGCCTCGGAGGCAACCGCCCTCGCACGTGCGGGAATGTGGATCAGCTCCCCGGTCGTCTGGAGAACAACCAGCGCATCCCCCGCCTTGAAAGCATCAGCAAGTTCGGCCGACACAATCGCAACCTGCGTCCCACCCCAAGGAATCGCCATCCCGGCAGAGAGTCGTGTGAGGGGCGCATGTTGCATGGCGCAAGAGTAGGACACAGGACAGAGGACAG
>CAZDIQ010000082.1:0-9379 GCA_964505525.1 uncultured Acidimicrobiaceae bacterium
CTATCGGACCATGGAGGTCGAAAGTTGAGCGGAAAAGCACGGAAATACCCAGATTCTTGAGGGAAGCTGCTACGCGATGTCGTCGATGGCGTTGAGAGCGATCCTGATGCTTTGCAGCTCGTCCCGGAAGTCCATCCGCGCCTGGTGTGTCCCACCGAGTAGACCCCGATTGTCGGCGAGATCGATCCCTGACCCGTACAGGGTCGTGGAGACGGCTTCCCTGCTCCGGATCTGGCTCCGCGCATACATCTGGTCGCCGAGTTGTAGGCAACGCTTGGCCAGATCGTCGCGGTCGATGGGGTCGTTCCCTGCCAACGCGAGGGTTTCGGCGACAACCAGGTAGGCCTCGAGGAACGGACGCAGGACGATCGGGCTCTTCGCCGGATACATCGCCGACACGTTGACAACGACGGGACCGTCCGGCGTGGGCCCACCGACCCGGTAGCGATTGATCTCGGTGAGGATCTCCTTCTCGAACTCGGCGGTCGGGGAGAAGAAGAACTCGAACTTCAGGAGGTCGCGCAGCTCGACGGCCCGCTTGATGACCGATTCCTCGTCCATCTCGTCGGACTCGAATCCGAGGGCGAGCGCCACCTCGGCGATGGCCATCGGGACGAAGAAGTGGATGATGGTGTTGCGGTAGTACGCCGCTGCGAGGTGCTGATCGTGCGAGATCGTGTAGACCCGCATGGTGAGACCGTCCGTGCGTGCCACCACCTTGTTCGCGACGAGCTGTTCGAGAGCCGCGGTTGCCTCTGCGGGTGTCGACATCGCAAGGTTTCCCGCCACGGGGAGGTCACGTTCACGGACGAACTCGAGGAACGGTGCGAGGACCTCGATCGTGTCGACGGGTGTGAATCCGTGCTCGGGTTGGGACAGGAGGGCCATGGTGACGAGGCTGATCGGGGTGATCGGCGTCACGTCGTTGATCCGGGTCGACACGTCGAACGCGAGTTTGGGGAGTGCAAGGCGACCCTCGTCGGATTCGAGGTCCGCGTTCTTTCCTATGTGATCCGACATCCTGAGCCGCTGGCCGAACCGGATGTAGATCGCACCGTTGCGACTGCGCAGGCCCGAGATGAACTTCAGCGACCACAGGAACGATTCCTTCTCCTTCTTGCTGCCCCGCTGCTCGGCCGTGTACGCAGACACGTCGGTGATCTGGTCATACATGATCGATACCGGCACAAGGACGACGTCATCGGTGATGCCGCGCTGGTACGAGTCGGCTACGTAGGCAAGCAGTCCGAGTCTCGGTTCGCGCAGTTTCCCCGAACGTGACCTGCCGCCCTCGACGTACCACTCAAGGGCGAATCGCTTCTCGAGGAGGTAGTCGATGTACTGCTTGAGGACGAACTTGTACGGCTCGTTCTTCTTGAACTCGCGGCGGATGAAGAAGATCCCCGACCGACGCAGGAGCGGTCCGATGAGGAAGAAGTTCATGTTGATCCCGCCCGCCGTGTGGTTGAGAGGCAGTTCGTTCTCGTACAGGACATGCTGGAAGACGAGATGGTCGAAGTTCGACTTGTGGGAGGGCAGGAAGATGATCGGTGTGCGGTCGCCGATGGCGTAGATCTCCCGGAGTTCCTCCGGGGAATAGTCGATCTTCTGGTGTGCGGTGCGGATCATCGTCGAGGTGATCGCGTTCACGATGTCGATCACATAGGGGGTGTGTTGGGCTGCGATCTCCTTGAGGTAGCGACCGGTACGCTGCTGCATGCGCTTCTCCGTGCGGTCCTCTGACTTGGCGAGACGCTGGATGCCGGCTTGGAAAGGGCGGCTCCAGAACAGATCCTCGGTCAGAAACTTCGGGACCTTGTACCGCAGTCCTCGGAGCTGCCGCTCGGCGCGTTCGAGAGCGAGCCACGCTTGGAGGGCGACGAACTCACCGAGCGTGGTGCCGTCTGCGGGCGATCGCCCGATCGGTTCGGCCCAACGCTTTTCGAGTTCACTCCTGCGAGCCGGTTCACCGACCACGATCCGCACACGGTCGGGATGACGAACGTTGATGAAGTGCTGTCGGAGCAGGTTCGGGTCGCGCGGGTCGCCCGGTATCAGGATGTCGCGGAGTGTCACCCTGCGGACCCCGTCACGCTTCTCGGCAAGCCACGCCACTCTGAGCGGGACGCAGAGGGGGTCGTCGGGTTGCTGGAGGCGATCTCCGATCGCGGGGTCGACGTTGGTGAACCGCTTGTGGCGTCTCGATGCCGGGAGACGGAACCTCGTCAACTCTGAAGTCGAGGAGGCCTCGACGCTGTCGAGGTAGGTGGAGAGAAGGGCGGCCTCGAGGTCGCTCGATGCGTCGATCAACGCGACGTACGGACCCACCGCGTCGGGCCAGTCGGGGTTTCGATGCCTGTGGACGGTGCCTGAGGTCATCCCGTGTCGGAGTCACCTTTGGCCTTGGGGAGCAGGTCGCTCACGACGTCCAATCCCTTTGACACCGCCGCACCGGCCACGCCAGCGACGGCCCCGACGGCCTGGGTCGCACCCGCCGCTGCGGTGCCTGATGCCGAGGATGCCTTCTCGCCTGCCACCGAGGCACCTTTGGACAGGTAGGTGGTGATCTGGTTGACCAGGTCGTCGGGCAGGTTCTCCTTGAAGAAATCCGTGACCATCGTCACGACCTCAAGGACTTTGTCTGCGGAAAGGCCGGTTTGTTGCTGGATGCGGGTGATGAGGTCGTCCATGGTTCCTCTCGATCGGTGTACTCCATCCTACCGATTCGATTGTGCGCGAGCGCTGGCTCATCGGGTCGCGGATCTAGCCCCACCCGAGTTCGTCGAGCCGGTCGTCCTCGATGCCGAGATGATGGGCAAGTTCGTGCAGGACGGTCTTCCTGATCTCCATGGAGAGTTCGTCGTCGGACAACCCGAGGGCGATGTGGGGTTGGTAGAAGATGGTGATCTGGTCGGGGGCGACGGCGAAGTAGTCGACACCCCGGTCGGCGAGCGACACGCCCTCGTAGAGTCCGAGCAGATCGGTGCGCTTCGGATCCTGCTCCGCCGTCGGTCGCGTTTCGACCACGATGATGAGGTTGTCGATCTGTGCATGGATCCACAGGGGGAGGCCGGAGATGACGGAGTCGACTTCGTTCTCGAACGTCTCAAGATCCATTGCGGGGAGCCTAGAGGGAACAACATCCGATGGGGTCACGATTCGATCTTTCCCTGTCGTAGAATCCGAACCCGACGAAGACTCGTTCTCGTCCACGGGCGATTAGCTCAGCGGTATGAGCGCTGCATTCACACTGCAGAGGTCACTGGTTCGATCCCAGTATCGCCCACCACCCGAGGGCATGGCGATATGAGCAACCACGAGACGCCAGAGAATCCGGAGATGGAGGGGGAGCAGGCGGACACACCGACCTCGCCGCCGTCTCGTCGTGCCATGTCCGTGGACGCCGATCCGGCGAACGCCGACTGGATCAAACCGCACGGCCCACCCGTCTCTCCCACCTCGCCCGTCACGTCCCCGGAGGACACCCTACGGTGAGGGAGGCCGGCAGTTTCGCGGTTTCGGGTGTCTGGCGAATCAGATATTCACACGGCAGCTGTCCGCAATGGGTGCGGTAGGTGGTAAACCCAACCCTCACCGTCATAGGCAAGGGTCAGCAACAAGACTGGGCTGCGAACCAATTCGTTTTGTTGGTCGAGGCTTAGCGGAGAGCCATTCTGCGGCATGGTGAAACCCGGTGGAATGTCACATACCCACGCACATGAATCGCCCATGAAGTCATTCAGGCTAAGGATCTCCGCCAACTCTTCACGGGTGAATTGCGGAGTCCCGTAGTGGTGGAAGAAGTCGGCAAATGTGAAACTGTTCTCATCTTCGACACCCCAAGCTGTGCCGGTTTCCAGATCCACGTAGTCCGGCACGACAACGAGACGATTGCCTTCCGCAAGAAGTGATTCGACATAGGCCGAAGCAACGTCAAGTGGCGGGCCCGAACTCATCATGAGCGACGTCTTGAAGTCCAGAAGTTGACTGCGGTCCACCGTCGCAGGTGCCATCGTCCATGCGGGCCCAGAGCCGCCGCTGATGCTGTCGAGGAGTCCCCTGTTCAGGTCGTTGGCGCTGTCGAGCTGGGACCGAACGTAAGACAGCCCTTCATCACCGAGTTCGAACTCAGCAAGACCGCATGCGATCTCTTCAGGAATGTGCACGGTCACTGTGCATCATCCGAGGACGAGCTGGGCAGCGTGAACGGCGAACATGGCGGTTCCAGTCTTGCATGGGTTCAGTTGTACGCACTCTTCGTCGGCTTGGGAGGAAGGTCCGAGAACGCGTCGATCCGAGACACGCCCAGCAGCGAGCCGTCTTCGAACGCTTGAACGATCTCAAGCGACCTTGGAAATCGTGTTGATACCCAGCGGCAATGGGATTGTGCAAGATCGGCACCGTCGGGGGCGGCATCCTCGAGATACATGCAATACAAAGCGTCGTCATCGTCCGACGGAACCGCTGTCAACCAGACCGTGATCGATGCTGCGACCACTTCTCCCGTCTTGTCAAGCAGATGGTACATCGCTGACAGTTCCGACTGTTTCCGAAACAGCTTGCGCGTCTCCATCACCGTGAGGCGCAGGGTTCGGTCTTCCCATATCGCCTCATCTGAGTCCCACATGCGGAGTCCAATGTCGTGTTCGCCGGGTAAATACGCTTGTCGACCGGTCACGTTCGGCTCCTCAACATCGATTGATCCTCCCTCTGTCTCTGGCTGCTCGCTTCAGGTACTGGGTGGTGGTGCGGTCGCTTGACCACGGCGCGGAGTTTCGGAATGGTGCGAACGGTGGACATGAGGTCGCCAGTCTTGCATCATCGGCGCAAGATGAATGCCGGTCACTGCATCCAAATGTCGGTGGGATTCGCTGGTGTCGCTTCGACCAGCGAGTTCTGCAGCAGCTCGGCGCACTCTTGTGAACTTCCGACGTAGGTTGCTGTGGCGTCGACTTCGGTCGCCACGAACCAGCTTCGATCTATCGGCCACCACATACTGGCCCCGTGGTACCCGGTGTGGACATGGGACTGTGTCGCATCGCCGATTTCGCCTGTGAAGCACAGGTACTCGCGATGGGGTATCCGAAGGATCGGCCCGATGGTTGATGTCGCTCTGACTTCCTTGATCCGGCGACGCTTTCGCCGCAGTGGTGATGTGGAGCGCGGGTCCTGTCTATGGATCGAACCGCCCCAGCCGTCCCAGACGCAGTACAGAACCTCGGTTTCTGGTTCCGAACACCTCCCAAGCACATCAACCAGAGGTCCGACGAGTTCCTCCGGGATCGTCCCCTCACAGGACCGGTGTACAAGTCGCGTGATTTGGGGATACGCACTCGGAAACAGCGCGCCGACCCGCGTGTCGAGCACATCAATGGATTGGAGCCAGTGCTCGGTCTCGGCGGTTGGGATGGTTTCTGTCAACGCCATGTCAATGTGCTGCCCACTCGCATATGCCCTGACTGTACGTTCATGCAGGCCGATGTGGTATCGACGGGAACGCTACGAGTCAAGAATCAAGATCCAAGTTTCAGGATTCAAGAAACCCGCGAGAATTGCTGGCGGAAAGCGGACAGCGGATAGCGGATAGCGGAAAGCTTGCTTCGGTTCGTTCTGTGGGCTGGGGACATACATTTATGTACCCGCAGAACCCAGGGTACGGGAGCACATGGCGGGGACAATCGTGTGTAGCGTGGGTTCATGGAGTCGAAGAGCAAGATCGTCCTGTGGATGGTCGGTGGGGTGCTGCTTGGCATTGCTGGGTTGCTTGTCACGTACTACCTGCTGACGAACGAGCTCGACTTGTTCGCGGTCACAACCTCGGGTGAGGGCATCCCCGGGTTGGATTGCGGGACGCCGCTGGACCACCCTGATTGGGGGACCGAGCACCCGTGTTACGGGGCCATGAACCGCCAGTTCGCATCCGCGGTCGTGTTCGGACTGGCGAGCATCGGAGTGGCGATCGTCGCCGTCGTCACCGGTGTGCGTCGGCTCGCCAGACGCAAGGCACCGGCGCCGGAGGAATAGGCGTCCACACGTCTCGCAACGGTTGGTATTGTCGCATTCTGCGATGCCAACCCATGCATCGAATCTCCTCCGGTTGCGCCGACCGCAGCCTCGAACGAAAGCACGGACCACCGCATCATGCACAAGGAACTCGAGGCATTCTCGGAGCTCGACGAAGCAATCGCCAAGGCCTGTAGCTCGCTCAGGGTTCTCAAGTATCTGACGTGGCCCGAGTCGATGATGGACACGTTCCTCGATTCGTGGCACGCGGGTAACCCGAAGCTGCCGGACTGGGTTTCCTCGCCGGTCGACCACTCCGCCAAGGTCGAGGAGATCGAGGCCCTGATGGCGAAGTGTGATCGGGCGCATCCGATCGGGAACCAGCTCTGGAAGACCGCGTGGAGCTACGCCACGGCAGCCCGGATGCTCGGAACGATGGGGACACCCGAGTTCACCGAGCACTCCGTCGCCCTCTACGGTCGGCCGGACTACGTGTACGAACGCCAGCAGCTCTCATCCCTCGAGGCGGCGAATCCGATCATCGACGTCACGTCGCCTCTCATGACCGGCACGGTTGTCGCCAAGACGGAATCGAACATCTCGAGCCACGAATTCGCCGAACGTCTCAGGGTGGCCCTCCACGGTTTCTTCGCCGACGACGACGTCGATGTCGTGGTGGACGCCGGGATGTCGGCCAAGGCAGCGGCGGGAAGCAGGCGGGTCAAGATCCGCGAGGACGCGCTTTTCTCGGAGATGGACTTCGACCAGCTCCTGAACCACGAGGCGCTGATCCACACCCTCACCTCGCTCAACGGGAAGCGACAGCCGCTGCGTTCGCTGGGTCTGGGCTCCCCGAGGACCACCAAGACCCAGGAGGGGCTCGCCGTCTTCTCGGAGCTCGTCACGTTCTCGATCGATCTCAATCGTCTGCGGCGCGTCGCTTTGCGCTCCCAGGCCGTCGGTATGGCTCTCGCCGGCGGGGACTTCATCGACGTGTTCAAGCATTTCCTCGAACAGGGGCAGTCCGAGGAGGAGAGCTACCACTCGACGCAACGGATCTTCCGAGGGGGCGACGTGCACGGCTCGATCGCCTTCACGAAGGACGCCGCCTACCTCGAAGGTCTCGTCCTCGTCCAGACGTTCCTACGCAAGGCGATCGCCGATGGCCGCGAAGACCTGATCCCGATGCTGTTCGCGGGGCGTATGACCCTGGGCGACGTCGTCGAGCTCGAGGACTTGTTCAACGCGGGCGTGTTGGTCCCCGCCAGGTATCTGCCTCCCTGGGCAGTCGGGTTCGGGCGACTCGCGGCCAACCTGTCGTATTCGCTGTTCACCGGGCGGATACAACTCGACAAGGTCGAACTGCATCGGTTCATCGAACTCGACGAGAACCCGCAAGAGGCACCAGCGGCGTCGTAGCCGGTTGCACAAAAGTCGGGATGTGCTTGAGTGCACACACGGACGCTCCGATAACAACGGAGCCACTGTCAGACACGGCCAGATCTGAGGTACACCGTGACCATTCGTACCACCATGCGACTGTTCTCCCTTGTTTGCGTGCTGATGCTCGCAGCCACCACCCCCGCCGCGATTGCAGCGCCTGACACCGTCGGGGTCGTCGATCCGACCACAGGCATCTGGACACTGCGGGACGAGGACGGAGGGTCGTATTCGTTCTACTACGGCAACCCGCGCGATCTGCCGTTCGCAGGCGACTGGGACTGCGACGGGATCGACACACCAGGGTTGTACCGACAATCCGACGGATACGTCTACCTACGCGACTCGAACACGCAGGGGACCGCGCACATGTCGTTCTTCTTCGGGAACCCGGGTGACATCCCGATCGCTGGCGACTTCGACCACGACGGATGCGACACGGTGTCGATCTATCGACCATCGGAGGGGAAGGTCTACATCATCAACGAACTCGGGGCGGGTGACGAGGGGCTCGGCGCCGCCGAATCGAGCTACTACTTCGGAAACCCGGGTGACGTGCCGTTCACGGGGGATTTCGACGGCAACGGCACAGACACCGTCGGTCTCTACCGTCAGTCGACCGGCCTTGTGTACTTCCGCAACTCCCACACGCAGGGGAACGCCGACCTCCAGTTCTACTTCGGCAATCCGGGCGACCGGTTCGTCGCAGGAGACTGGAACGACAACCGCACGGACACGCCGGGGGTCTTCCGCCCATCCGGCTCGACGTTCTACCTGAAGTACACCAACACCCAGGGCAACGCCGACACGCAGTTCCCGTTCGGGTCCCCGAACGCGATCCCGGTCGCAGGCACCTGGGGGGACATCCCCACGGTTCCCGAGCTTGCCCTGACGCGGGTCGCCAGCGGACTCGACGTCCCCATGATGGCCACGGCCCCGAAGGGCGACAATCGACTGTTCATCGTCGAACGCAAGGGCGTCATCAAGATCCTGAAGTCGGGATCGGTCAACAGCACACCGTTCCTCACGATCCCGGGTGTGAACACCACGCGCGAGGGTGGCTTCCTCGGGCTGGCCTTCCATCCGAACTACGCGGTCAACGGACGATTCTTCGTCCACTACACAGGCAACGGGGGAACAACGGGGTTCCAGTCGAGAATCGTCGAATACCACGCCACGCCCACCTCCGATGTGGCGGATTCCGCGCCGGTCCGCACGATCCTGACGCTCGATCAGCCTGAGACGAACCACAACGCGGGATCGATCAGCTTCGGCACGGACGGCTATCTGTACATCCCGTTCGGGGACGGCGGGGGATCGTCCTCAACCGCGCAGAACCCGAGCAACCTGCTCGGATCGGTCGTGCGGATCGACATCAACGGAGGAGTCCCATATGCCATTCCGCCGGGCAATCCGTACAACGGGACGAACGGTGCACGTGAGGTCTGGGCGAACGGGCTGAGGAATCCGTATCGATCGTCGATCGACTCGCTCACGGGTGACCTGTATCTCGGTGATGTCGGTCAGAGCAACTGGGAAGAGATCTCCGTCGGCAAAGCCGGTGTCGCTGGCGTCAACTACGGGTGGGACCGGGTCGAGGGTCCCGCATGCTACAACCTGAGAACGGGCTGCAACCGCACGGGGTTGACCGCTCCCGTCGTCACGTACTCACAGGCGGACGGCCGTTCGGTGGTCGGTGGCTACGTCTACCGCGGCTCCGCCATCCCGAACCTGGCGGGGACATACTTCTATGCCGACTTCTTCTCGAATTGGGTCCGGTCGTTCCGACTGGTCGGCACCACTGCCACCGAACAGCGCGATTGGACATCGGCACTCGGACCGGTCAGCAGCGTCTCGGGATTCGGGCAGGACGGGCACGGTGAGCTGTACATCGTCAGTTTCTCGGGCACCGTCCACAAGATCGTCAGGGCGCCCG